>CAMFPD010000025.1 GCA_945971355.1 uncultured Lachnobacterium sp. | reverse complement strand
TGTAGTTATACTACTCGTTACAGCCTCCTATAACTTTTTTCATTGTAACCTTTGTTCCCTCACCTGGCCTTGACCATACTTCAAGTCCATCCATAAAGGCTTCCATAAAAGCAAATCCCATTCCCGAGCGCTCCATTTCCGGCTTAGTGGTATAGAAGGGTTCCATGGCCTGCTGCACATTTTCTATTCCCACGCCCTTGTCCATAATTTCAACTGTCAGCTCTCTTTCTGTATAGCTGCAAAGCATCTCCACTTCCTTTGCTTCGCCGTGAATTATTGCATTTGTAACAGCTTCCGACACTGCTGTTTTTATATCATCAATTTCTTCCATGGTAGGGTCAAGCTCCATGATAAATCCCGCAACAACCATTCTTGCAAAAGCTTCATTCACTGATTTTGCCTCAAAAACAATTCTCATGCTATTGTCTGCATTACTATGTATCATCCTAATCCTCCCTTACCTTCACGAGCTTGTACAACCCAGAGGCTTCAAATATTCTCTCAATCCTAGGTGAAATACCGCACACCATCAATTCTCCATCCATAAACTTCATCTTTCGGCTTCGCCCAATTATCACTCCAATTCCTGAGCTATCCATAAAGCATGTCTCACTGAAATCTAAAACAAGAGTCTTGACCTTTCGCTTTTCAATCAGGTTGTCTATGCTCATAATAAGAGCTTTTGCACAGTGATGATCTAATTCCTTTGGCATCTTGTACAGAAGTTCATTTCTGTATTTGTCCTTGGTAGTCATGCATTCTTCTCTCATATTTCCCTCCACAAACTGCACATTCCTTTTACATCAGTTGGAGATTGTACTCCCACTGATATAAAAAATGCCAGAGCTTAAGCCCTGACATCTTTTGTGTGATTTATATTCATTTTTCCAACTACTCAGAATTACTTTTATTCTATGTCTACATAATTAGCTGCAGTTTTTGCCTTCTCTGTTCCTGGATAATTGTCAATTACATACTGATAATACTTCGCCGCATTCACCATATCCTCAAGCTTTCGGTATGACTGTGCAAGATAATAAGCCGCAGAGCCATCCTTGTATGACTCATCCTGGTCCACAATTTTCTGGAAACCTTCTACTGCATTTTCAAAATCCAGACCAGTATAATATCCATAAGCCTCATTGTACAGCTCTTCCAAGTATTTCTCACTAACTGAACCATTAACAGTATTGTATGTTTCAAGGGCATCCCCTGATAAATATGAAGAATCAACCTTTTCCAAATACTGCCCAGCTGTCACAGTGTCATTTTCCGTGTATGCCACATAAGCATTCAGCAAGGATTCATAAGTCTTTGTCTTTGCCGCTTCCTCATTGTCATTTGACTTAGAAGTCTCAAGCTCGTCCTGAAGCTCTGCTATCTGATTTTCTAACTCGTTAATAGTTATTGTATTAGTAGATATTGTATCATTTGCTTCAAGAAGCGAATTTTTGGCATCTTCCTTTATCTTGCTCTTCACTCCCGGAACAATCAAAAAAGCTGTTACAGCTGCACCGACTAATAAGCCTATAAGTATATATCCCAAGGTGCCACCAATCGAACTTTCCCTAAAACGCTTTGGCATAATAATAGTCTCATTGCCGCTCTGATATGAAATCAAATCATCATTTTTAGGCTTGCTTTCTTTGCCTTTTTCCTTTAGCTGCTTGTTTACTTCCTTGAGATATCTAAGCGTAGTAGTATTGTCTGTATCTATTTTACCAGCATCACGGAGTGCTCTCTTTGCCTTTTCCGGCTGTTTCTCCTGCATGTACAAAAGTGCGAGAAGCTGATGGCCCCGTACCAGCTTAGGATTTAACGACAATACCTTCTTGAGCTGAATAATTGCCAAATCTCTGCTGTCCTGTTTACAGTATAAAAGTGCCTGATTATATTTCTTTATGGTCTGATTAATAACATCAAGCTGAGATCGGTTCTCTTTGATTTCCCTGAGATAACTGATTGCCAGATTATCTTCATGCTGATAATTTGCGCTAATCACCCACTCACTTAGAGCGTCAACAACCTCGCCCATTTCATAATATACCAAACCAAGCAAATTTCTCGCCTGAGTATTATACTTATATAATTTAAGAGCCTGTCTCAAGCTTATGATTGCGCCTGACAAATTTCTAACCTGTGCTTTTTGCAGTCCGTCATTATAGTAGCTGTTAGAAGCTCTCTCTACTTTCTGAAAAATTTTTAAATCGATGTTGCAATGAGGACATATCTCATTTTTACCAGCATCTCCACCACATCTATAACAAATCATCTTAACCTCGTTTCTGGTTGCGAAGCAACTCTGCAATAATGTCAGTCACATCCGTCATATCATGACTGTAAATTGCATCCTCTGCCTCTTCAACTTCCAGACTTGGTTCATATTTCTTTAGTTCTTCCTCGAAATTAATCATACAAACCTCCATATATAAAAGTGCATTAAAAAAGTCACTATAATATTATAATATAGTGACCTTTTTATGCAAGTGTATTTCAATTAACTTTGACCTATACGACAATTTTTTTATTCTTCGATAGGCAGCATCCTAATATTATCTCCAATACGATAAAATTCGACATGAGAGTCCTTATACTTATGTCTAAAGCTTACACTGTCAATTGATATATCCACTCCTGGATACACGGACTTATTTACCTTTATAGTGGCATTTTCGCCCCTCTTCTCGACAATATCAAGTAACGCCAAAGCCTCCTTATCTGTACACAGCTGTGACTGTTTTTCTATCTTTGTTCTAAGAAGAGCCACGCGTCTCTCATCTTCAGACATATCAACGCCTTTTTCCTTAGCATATTCATCAAACTTCTTAAGTCCATTGTCAAGCTTTTCTATCATGTCCCTATCTTCCTGAACATTTGACTCAAGTCTGAATCTGCGTTCTCTCATCTTTCTGTGAATGCCAGCACCAACCTCCGTCTTAATCTCGGAAGCATTGCCCAGACAATCTGCCTCTACTCCTGCACAGCCAAATACTGAGCCACCCACAACAGCGCCAGGATTACCATGAAAGTATAACTTGTCATAACTGATTATCTCGCTATTCATTGCTGAATCAGCTTCGATATATCCTTCTGCTTCCATATCAGCAAACTCAATAAATTTGGCAATTATATTTCCTTTTGCAGTTATCTTGGTTTTCTCGCCACCGATAACTCCACCTCTGAGAATAATATCCTTGCCGGCCTCCATAGTACACCCCTCTGATATTCCATCTACAGTAATACTTCCTGTACACCTGATGGACTCTCCCGGACATACATTTCCATGAATTACCACATCGCCTCTGAAATCAATATTACCAATTTTAAGATCTGCATCTCCTGCAACCTCATATATAGGTAAAATAGTAATGCGGTTCCTATTTTTCTCTATTTTTCCTGAAATACTGGCTGTATAAGTGAGGTTATCCTCTGAACGTTCAAAGCCCTTTCCTGTCAAAGGAGGTAATGGTCTGCCCTTTTTGGCAACAAGCTCCCTACCCTTAACCGATATTCCGTTTTTGCCGTCAACAGGCTCCACATATGTGGCAATTACCTGACCTTCCTCCACAACCTCTATGGCATGAATACTCCAGTAATCCACAGAACCATCTTCTCTAATCAATGGTTTCTTATCAAGCTTATCATTAAAATTTAATTCAAACCTTGCATCTATGCCATTGACCGCTGGTGTTCCTTTGGCAACCAGAACTTCCTTGCCGTAGTTTTTGGTTTCTACCATCTCTCGAACCTTGGCACTGTCAATGCCATATGTTACGTTGCTTTTGGCCAGCGCATTCATAACTTCCTCGACTGTATATGAATCCTCGCTGCCTCTGACTGGCAACATAACATAAGCACTTAATTCATCATATGAAATTTTAACCTGAGGTTCTCTCTTAATAGTGTTCTCTGCCATCATTCATACCTCTTTAGTTCAAATTCCTATATCTAGTACAATGATACCATAACAACCACTACAATACAAATTATTTATTTCATTGAAGCAAGACGTTCCTCAACCTGGGCCATCATCTGCTCATACTTGGCGAGCTTAGCTTTTTCTTCCTCAACCTTTTCTGGTTTTGCATTAGCTAAGAACTTCTCATTTGAGAGCATTCCCCTTGAGCGGGCAAGCTCCTTTGTCAGTTTATCCTTTTCCTTATTGAGACGTTCCTTTTCCTTCTCAAAATCAACAAGATCCTCAAGTGGAAGATATGCTACAGCACCTGGAATAACTACTGATACAGCATCCTCACTGATTCCAGACTTATCAGCCTGTACAAGGATTTCACTTGCTGATGCAAGGTTAATATATACATCCTTATTTGCTTCCAAATCATCACGGATTGCACCATCCTCAGATACAACATAAAGCTTTGCTTTTCTTGATGGTGGTACATCCATCTGTGTACGAACATTTCTTACACCCTTAACCAGATCCTTACAATGGTCGATTGCTGTCTCTGCCTCAGGGAAGTTCCACTCTGCCTTATATTCAGGCCACTTAGAAAGCATAATTGTCTCTTCATCTGTAAGATTTAAGAAAATCTCCTCTGTGATAAATGGCATATATGGGTGAAGAAGCTTAAGTGACTCTGTAAGTACTGTCCTAAGTGTCCAAAGTGCTGCTGCCTTTGTTGTGTCCTCATCATTCCAAAGACGAGGCTTAACCATCTCGATATACCAGTCACAGAATTCCTCCCAGATAAAGTCGTAAATCTTCTGAACTGCAACTCCAAGGTCGTAGTTCTCCATATTCTCAGTTACATCCTTTGCAAGAGTATTGAGCTTTGAAAGAATCCACTTATCCGCTGGGGCAAGATCTGAGAGCTCTACATTTGAGCTGTCTGCCTTATCAAGGTTCATAAGGATAAAACGTGATGCATTCCAAATCTTGTTTGCAAAGTTACGTGAAGCCTCTACTCGCTCCCAGTAGAAACGCATATCATTTCCTGGAGCATTTCCTGTTACAAGTGTAAGACGAAGTGCATCTGCACCATACTTGTCAATCACCTCAAGTGGATCAATTCCGTTTCCAAGTGATTTACTCATCTTACGTCCCTGAGAGTCACGAACAAGTCCATGGATAAGTACTGTGTTAAATGGAACTTCTCCTGTATGCTCAAGTCCAGAGAACATCATTCTGATTACCCAGAAGAAAATGATATCGTATCCAGTTACAAGTACATTTGTTGGATAGAAGTAATCAAGTTCCTCTGTCTTTTCTGGCCAGCCAAGTGTCGAGAATGGCCAAAGAGCTGATGAGAACCATGTATCAAGTGTGTCTGGATCCTGTCTCATTTCCTTGCCACACTTTGGACATTTGCATGAATTTTCCTTTGTTACAACAAGCTCTCCGCAATCATCACAATAGAAGGCTGGAATTCTGTGTCCCCACCATAACTGACGTGAAATACACCAGTCCTTGATGTTCTCTAACCAATGATAATATGTCTTATCAAAATGCTCTGGAACGAATTTTGTCTTGCCATTCTTAACCGCCTCAATAGCTGGTTTTGCAAGCTCTTCCATTGCAACGAACCACTGCTTTGAAACACGTGGCTCTACTGTTGTATGACAACGGTAGCAGGTTCCTACATTATGTGAATAGTCTTCAATCTTAACAAGTGCACCCTCTTTATCAAGAGCTTCAACGATTGCCTTTCTAGCCTCATATCTATCCATTCCGGCAAACTCTGGATAATCATCAACAATCTTGGCATCCTCTGTCAATACGTTGATAACTGGCAGTTTATGACGAAGTCCTACCTCAAAATCATTAGGGTCATGTGCTGGTGTGATTTTTACAACACCTGTACCAAATTCCATATCTACATAATCATCAGCAACAATTGGTATCTCGCGGTGTACTATTGGAAGTATTACAGTTTTACCTACCATATCCTTGTAGCGATCATCATTAGGGTTTACTGCTACAGCAGTATCTCCAAGCATTGTTTCTGGTCTTGTTGTAGCCATCTGAATGTATCCGCTTCCATCTGAAAGTGGGTAACGAAGGTGCCAGAAATGACCTGCCTGATCCTCGTATTCTACCTCCGCATCTGAAATTGATGTGAGGCAGTGTGGACACCAGTTAATAATTCTTTCTCCACGGTAGATAAGCTTCTTGTTATATAAGTTGACGAATACTTCTTTAACTGCCTCGTTACATCCCTCATCCATAGTGAAGCGCTCACGCTCCCAGTCTGCAGATGAGCCTAATTTGCGGAGCTGTTTTACGATTCGTCCGCCGTACTCATGCTTCCAGTCCCATACCTGCTCAAGGAATTTTTCTCTTCCGATATCATCCTTTGAGATTCCTTCCTTTGCAAGCTTCTCTACAACCTTTGCCTCTGTTGCGATTGATGCATGGTCGGTTCCTGGAAGCCACAATGCTGAATATCCCTGCATTCTCTTAAAACGTGTGAGAATGTCCTGCAATGTATTGTCAAGGGCATGTCCCATATGAAGCTGTCCTGTAATGTTTGGTGGTGGCATCACAATTGTAAATGGCTTTTTGCTGCGGTCCACCTCAGCATGGAAATATCCCTTTTCTTCCCAGTTTTTGTAAAGACGTTCTTCAATGTCTTTTGGATCATAAGTCTTTGATAATTCTTTGCTCATAATTCTTCTTCCTTTCTTGATTTTTGAGGAGTTTGGGTAGCGAAACATATATACAGTGAGTCATATTGTGCAAATATACATTAATATTTGCTCCGAGTTCCGAATATAACATTTTCTAAATGTTCTGGCACAAGTATCACGATAGTTACGCAACCGCTCAAGATTCGCCATCCCTGGCTCAACTTGAGCTCTCGGCAACGTCCTGTTGCCGAGCTGCTAGCTTACACACAGAACATTAAGAAAATCTAATATTCTTCACAGTCACAAATATGAATGTACATTCACACAATATGACTGCCGTAGTTTGTATGCTTTCGCTACTCAAACTCGTTAACCACAAAAAAGCCCTCCCGACATAATCTGTCGGAAGGGCGAATTAGCGCTGTACCACCTTCGTTCACATCGGAGCAATCACATAACTGTCATGCTCGAATGCCTCATACCCTATAACGTGGGCGAATCGGAGAAACTTATGTCATAATGACTTTCTGGGTTTCTCGGCTGGAAAGCTACCTTCCATGTTCTTCGTTTCAGATGCCTCACAGCCGTTCCATAGGAATCGAGCATCATTCTCTGTGAAACTAGGAATATGTACTCCTCTTTCTTTAATGCCAATCAAATATATTGTAATTCTTTTAAACATCATACTGATGAATTATTTTTTTGTCAAGCAAAATTTAGTTAAGCACTTTTATCATGTTTGTGTAAATCATATCTCTCATATCTTCATCACTTCTAAGCTTGTAGTGCCCTCCCACCTGACTGACCAGAAGGGTTGCATACTGAACCATAGCCGTCAGAATTGCAAGACATCTTTTACCCTTATCAGTTTCAGTGAATACTCCCTGATTAAATCCGTCTTCCATGAATTTGTCTATGATGTCACAAACATAGTGATATGCCTCATATCCAAAATTTCCGGGCTCGCACTCCTCCAATTTCTCAATTGGTGGTTTCGTTGGAATTCCTGCATTCATGCGAAAAAGATACTTGAACATCATATTGTATTCCTTATTCTCCAAAAGCCAGTCCATGACCTTGTAGCATCGACTTTTAAATTCCTTTTCGGCAAAAGCCGATTCTACAAGATGACTTATTTTGACAGCATACTCGTACATCAAAGCATTAGCTATGATTTCCTCCTTCGAAGAAAAATACTCATAAGCTGTTCCCTTTCCAATTCCTGCCTTTGCAGTAATATCTTGAACCTTAATGGATGTAAGCTCCTGTTTTCCCTTAAGTAACTGAGACACCGCCTCATACATAAGTCTTACTTTTTCTGGAGGATTTTTTATATTTTCAACCTTTATTTCGATATCCATTTTATTTCCTCAATTTGCTTAAATCTCTTCTTCCACCATGTTCTTCTCTCTGTTAAAGGCATCATAGATACATGGAATAACAATAAGTGTAAGCACCGTTCCATATATAAGTCCACCAATAATAGTAATCGCCATAGGTCTCATCATCTCAGAGCCTTCACCCATTCCAATGGCAGATGTAGACATTGCAAGAATGGTAGTCAGTGCTGTCATAAGGATTGGACGCATTCTGGTTTTTCCTGCATCAATTATTGCCTCATGCTTACTCATACCCGCTCTTCTTTCCTGATTTATGTAATCAATAAGTACGATACCATTATTTACGATAAGTCCTGCTAACATGATAAATCCAAGCATAGAGATAACGCCGAGTTCCTGTCCTGTTACAAGAAGTCCAAGGAAACCTCCTGTAAATGCCAGAGGAATCGAGAACATAATAATGAATGGTGACAGTAATGACTGGAACTGAGCTACCATTATAAGATAGATAAATACTACTGCAAGAATCAACATGAGCACCATCTGACTCATTGCCTCATTTATTGTCTCATCCTCACCAACCATTTCAATGGTGTAACCTTCCGGAATTTCAAGTTTATCTATTGACTTCTGCACTTCCTTAGACACAAGTGTTACATTGTGGTCCTCATCAATGCCTCCAGACACTGTTATGTACCTGTTCTGAGCATCACGATAGATTGTGCTGAGTGTATTTGTCTCCTCAATTATAGAAATCTCAGTAAGTGGAATTTCTTCCTCCTCACCCTCATCATTTGTATGAGTAAATGTTAATTCCTTGATATCATCAACTGTTAGCTCTGACTGTTCCTCTGTCTGAAGGTATACTTCATACTTTTTGATGTCAGTACTGATTGTGGTAGCACTTGATGTAGATGACATATCTGAATATACAAGCTGGAATACCTGCGCTACTGTCAAACCATACTCTGCTGCTTTTTCTTTATCAACCGTAATCTTTAACTCAGGAGTTGTCTCGTCAAGTCCATCTTCTATATCTATAATACCCTCTGTATTTTCAAGAGTTTCTGCAACCTTTGTAGCAAGCTCCTGCAATTTTTCCAAATCATTTCCCTTGATTTCTACAGAGATTCCTGAACCGAAAAATGCTGTGGTATCCATTGATGATGTACTTGTACTGATTTCACAATCCATATCTGCTGTTTTTTCCATAATCTGATCAGCAATTTCAGATGAAGTAACATCAGACTCCTCATCCAAAATAATATACATGCTCACAGAATCAGAAGATGTACTCATAAGGCTCATGGTTGAGCTTCCACCTGCTGTTGCACCGATTGTTTCGATACCTTCAATATCTGATATTCTCTCTATAACATCATCAGAAAGTGCTGTAAGCTCATCAAACTCAAGCTTTTCATCCTCTTTAGGTGCAATTGTTACTGACAGCTGGTTTGATTCCATATCCATATCCATGAAAGTCATACCCTTTGACATACTTCCCCATGCAGATACAACCAACAGAACTACTGCTAAAATAAATACAAGAGGTTTAAATCTGAGACACAATCCAAGGAATTTTCCATAGATATCCTTGATTGCATCAAACCATGGATGTTTGATATCTCTTGTCTTTTTAAGTACACCACAAGACATTGCAGGTACAAATGTCAACGCAACAACAAGACTTGCTACAAGTGTAAAAGCAATTGTAAGTGACAAATCCACGAACAGCTGACGAGTGATTCCCTCCGTAAAAATAATTGGAGCGTACACACTGATTGTAGTAAGTGTAGATGCTATAATAGCTCCACTTACCTGAGAAGCACCCTCAACAGCCGCTTTCTTAATTGAGTATCCCTCACCGCGCAGTCTGTATATATTTTCGATAACTACAATGGAGTTATCCACAAGCATTCCTATTCCAAGAACAAGTCCTGACATTGAAATTACATTAAGTGTTATTCCTGTGAAATACATGATAACTACTGCAGTAATAACTGACAGAGGAATAGAGCATGCAATGACAATTGTCGGCTTAAAATCCTTTAGGAAAAGCATAAGTACAAAAATAGCAAGAATTGCACCTACAACCATGTTCTGAACTACACTGTTTACAACCAGGTCGATATATACTCCCTGATCCATAAGAACAGAGAGATTAAGATTCTCATTCTCTGCCTCAAGTGCATCAAACTTCTCCAAAACTCTATCTGTAACATCTCCTGTTGAGTATCCTGTCTGCTTCTCAAGAGAAAGGATTATTCCAGGATTTCCATTTACAACCGCATACGATTCACCAGAGTTGTCTACGATTTCAATATCTGCCACATCAGATACATGAATTGCATCCACTCCATCAAGTCCCATATCAATGAGAACAAGATTTTCTAACTCTTCAATTGAATCAACTGAATCTCCGATTTTTACGATATATTTTGAACCATCCTCTGCATTTACATATCCTGCTGGCATACTAAAATTCTGCGCAACCAAAAGTGATGATAATGTATCAATTGACAGAACTGTGTTTAAATCTGCTGAATCAAGTGCAGAATCCTTGGTTTCTTCAAGCTGTGATTTCGCATCCTCAATAGAATTTGCTGCAATTGCAAGCTGTGCAGACTGCTGCCCTATTGATATTGCACCAAGTGCAGCCTGAGAGTTAATTGCATCAAGCGCATCTGAAAGAGATACCTTTCCTTCTTCTATCTGCTGTAAACCAGTTTCAATTGCTGTTATTCCAGAATTCACCTGAGCGATTGTTCCAGCAACAGTTGCACTTGCTGCAGGCAGATCCTTATATGAAGAAACAGTTATACCCATTGCTGACAGCTGACTAAACTGAGTAGTAATCTGTGCATTTGCTGTGTCAATGGCAGACTGGGCAGCTGCCTTTTGTCCCAGTAATTCCTGAACCTGAGGAGCACTCTCATCCAATCCCAGGCTCTTCATCTGGGCGATTGCCTCATCAAGCTGTCCTATGCCGGCTTCTGCATCAACAAGCATCTGATAATTGTCTGTAAATATTCCTGAAGCTGCATCCCCATCCTTGTAAACAAAGCTATCTATTCCTGATTTAACAGTGCCTAGTAACTCTTTCTGAGATTTCAGTTCCTTAAGCTGATTCTCCAAATCTGCCTGGGTCTGAAGAAGCTCTGATTTCTTATCATTGATTGTATCAATTCCCTCTGACAACTGATTTGTGGCATCTTCAATAGCTGCCTGACCATCTTCAATCTGAGAGGAGGCACTATTCATCTCACCCTCTGCGTCATCAAACTTTGCTTCTATAGAATTCTTAATTTTTTCATTTAATTCATCAATTTTTTCCTGATTGAGAGTTACCTGAATGCTCTCCTTAAGTTCTCCTGTTGCAGTTACCGATGCAACACCCTCTACACTTTCGATTTGAGGAATAAGCTCATTTTCCACATAATCAGTTATCTCTGATGAATCCATTCCTTCTACATCAACTGCTGCCATCACCACAGGGAGCATATCTGGATTAATCTGCATAATAACAGGTGTTCCAATTCCATCATCCCAGCCTGCAGACAGCTGATCAAGCTTCTGCTGTATCTCAATAACAACAGAATCCATATTCGCATTCTGCTCGTACTCACAGGTTACAATTGAATAACTATTGTAAGACATAGAGCTTACATTCTTAATATTTGATGTTGTTGCTATTGACGATTCGATTGGCGCAGTTACATCTGCCTCAACCTCCTCTGGGCTTGCTCCAACATCCGTTGTAATAATAAGTGCATACTGAAAGCTCATATCTGGCAATAAATCCATGGTCATCTTAGACAATGAAACAATACCAAGTACAATTACAAGTATCACACCTACCAGTACGGTAAATGGTTTCTTTACACTATACTTCGAGATCATTTTTTCCTCCTAATTAATTCGTATATATGCATGACCGACCAGTCGGTCAGTCGATTGTTTTGATTATACACCGCCACATTTTCTTTTCAAGTAGGGGGGATATTATTTAATTTTTATTTTATATTCCCAGAACATTAAACAACACAATGCAAACAGTTTTCATATAATATTTGACTACACAATACAAGCAATTTCCACATAATATTAGACTGCACAATATAAACACCTTGCACAAAATATTGAGTGTGATAAAATATGAAATATATTAATCAGTTTATAAAGTGAGGAGATATAAAATGACAAGTGGCGGATTCTTAGTTTGGTTTTTCATATTTATCTTAATTGTAATTATTGTTGCGCTTATTGCAGTTATTGCCGCCGTTTCTGGATCAGTGGCTGGAATCGTTGATGAGGAAGAGGAGGCAGAAGAGGAAGGAACTCTTTAGTTGAAATGTTCTAAACTCAAAAAGCAGGAAGGTCTAAAAACTTTCCTGCTTTTATATTACACTGGCATATATTTCATCACCGTAATCAGTCGAGTTTGCCGTACACATCCATCGGGACATAAGCCTTGATTTCAATTCCCTCTGCTACGTACTCCTCTGATATCAGCTCACCCTGTTTGCGAATTAATTGAATCAGACCAGCCTTGTCATATGGCATAATCCTCTCAATGTAAACCTTGTTTTCGCGAAGTATCTCCGCAAGAAGAGTCTTAATCTCTTCTAATCCTTCATTTTTTCCAGCAGATATGTTAAGAACATAGTCTGCCCTAAAATCGTGAAGCGGCTCATCATCAGTTCTTAAATCCTGCTTATTGAATAAAGTAACTATAGTTTTATCTTTTACCTCTAAATCATCCAGTGTCTGATAAGTAATATGCATCTGCTTCTCCCTTTGCGGATTTGATGCATCCACCACATGAAAGATATAATCTGCATATTTTGCCTCCTCCAGAGTACTGCGAAAGGCCTGTATCAGATGATGTGGAAGCTTACGGATAAATCCTACTGTATCAGTTAACAGCACCTCCTGCTGTCCTGGAAGCTCCAAAGTCCTTGTAGTCGGGTCAAGGGTTGCAAATAGTTTATCCTCCTCCAATACCATTGCATCTGTCAGATGATTAAGGAGTGTTGACTTTCCTGCATTTGTATATCCCACTATGGCTACAACCGGTATCTGATTTTTTTCTCTCTTTGCCCTTGTAATTTCCCTATGACGCTTAACTTCCTTAAGCTCTCTGTTTAGCTGGGCAATTCTGTCATTTATGAGTCGTCTGTCTATCTCAAGCTTCTTCTCTCCTGGTCCTCTTGTTCCAATGCCGCCACCAAGTCTTGACATTGAACGGCCTAAACCGGTTAATCTGCTCATCCTGTACTTGAGCTGGGCAAGCTCCACCTGTATCTTTCCTTCACTGGTAGTTGCTCTGGCTGCAAATATATCAAGGATGATTAGCGTTCTATCCATCACCTTTGTGTCTAACATCATCTCCAGATTTTTAAGCTGAGCAGGGGATAATTCATCATCACAAACTATTCCTGTAGCCCCTGTGTTCTCCACCAGTTCTGCAATCTCTGCAACCTTTCCAGTTCCCACATATGTTCCTGGATGAATTTTTTCTCTTTTTTGAATAAGTGTCCCTACTACTGTAGCACCTGCGGTTTTTACCAGTTCCTTCAGCTCTTCAACTGAGTCCTCTGCATCATCACCGTCCTGCTCGCTGACACCAATAAGAACTACCCTTTCCTCTATATCCTCTATCTTAATTGCTTCTGCCATTATTTTTCCCCTTACTTTTCTATCTGTCATTTCACGATTGAAAAACTACCGACCAAGCATTCAACTGCCTGAGTCGGTAATAAGTTTCTTACACTAACGTGTCATAAGGAATGTATACTCATCCTTTGCAGTTGTATCATTCGGATATGTCTCAACATATTCTTCCATGATGTTTCTTGCTGATGCAAAATCTCCTGCATACTCATAGGCAATTATACAATCCTTCATAAGCTTTTGCATATTTGGAACATTTTCAAGTGCCATAGCCGCAGTGAAAAATGAGATTGCAGTGTCATATTCTCCACTGTTCATCTGAAGCTCTCCCATCTCACACAAATCATAGGAATCAGCTTCTCCACTGTCTATATACGCCTGAAAATATGTAGATGAAGCTTCCTTATCCCCCATTTGTCCATACACCTGTCCAAGATAGAAATTTGCCTTATTGACACCCTCATCTACAGCAGCTTTGAGGTTAGTAATTGCAGTCTCATTATCACCCTGCAAAGCATATATTCTGCCCTTTTGCATCTTATCTATACCACTTTCTCCTTTGATTGAAAGTGCTTTGCTCAAATATTCCTGTCCTTTATCAGTATATCCGTAACGATTCAAGGAATTGAAAATACTTATATATAATTCATAATTATCATCATCTGCATTAATAGCTCCCTCGTAGTCCGCCAAAGCAAGCTCAGTCTGACCTGTTGCAAAATATATATTTCCTCTCAGATAGTATGCATCAGCATAGTCATTATATTCTACAAGTGCCGTGTAGCTTTCGATTGCACCATCTACATCACCAGCCATATACTGTGCCTGAGCCTTATATAAACAGATATCTATCTCCATATTTCCCACTCCGCCAACTGACTGATCCAAGGCCTTTTGGAATGCTTCTACCGCCTCCTCATAATCTCCATTTTCCAAACAATTGATTCCATACTGGCGATATGCTTCCTGCTCGCTGTCAGTTGTATTTCCACATCCTGTCAGCATTGCCGCAATCATGACTGATGCACATGCAAGTACTAATTTCTTTTTCATTATATCTCCTTTTTTACGCTGTTTTACCAAGTGATTGTAACATATAAGACCGTTGTGGGCAAATCCGAAAGGCATTTGTGATAACACATATATATCCTGATATAATTACCATTTTATGTCACCATAAACACATTATTTAATTGCCCTAAGTCCAAACAAAATCTTTGCAAGTCGATGCGAACATGAAATATAAACAAATTGTATTATACCTTTCTTTGTCAACAAACAAGACCAAGAAACTACTCGTTTCTTGGTCTGTTTGTTCACTCTACTTTTCTTTATATATCAATAAGCCTATAGCGTCACTAGATTCATAACCTGTTTTAAATGGATTATGATACAAATTGCTCCAACTATATATTGTGTTTTCCCGATCCCCTTCATAATGTGTCCACATTCCACCTTGGCTTATGTCACTATCGGATGTTCTGACAATGTAGATACCTCCCCATGATATAAGCATATCTGCTGACTTGTCCTCTTTATTCTTATAAAATTCATCCTGATTCCAATAAATTGAATCATTTTTCATATATTGTTCTACATCCTCCAACGTGAATGTTGTATATTTCAAGTCCGTATATGCATTATATGGATTTCCAACTCCATATCTGGAATCATCATATTTTAAAAACATGATATATGTTTCTGCATCCATCTTATGATACAAATCTGTATCCATAAATGTAGTCATGAATTTATCCATATCTTCTGTCCACACATACTCTGTGCCTTCGCAATATGTAGTTATTATTGGGCTTCCAAGCGAAACTGCTGATAAAGAAATACCCTCCTGTGACCATCCATAAGTTGGCAATGTGTCATATTCATTTTTATCAGTTGTCAAATGATGCATACCGTTTAGTTCTCTATTATAAACACGATATATTGGTGTATCACCGCCTGAATAAAATAATGGTTGACCATTATTATCTACACTCCAGCTTGAATCTATGGATGTCAATGTATTGATTTCATTTAAATCTGTTGTATATAGATGATTGCAAAGAATTGAATTATACAAACGATATACAGGTGTACCATTCGTTGGTGCATACCAGGCTACTCCTTCATATCCCCATCCATGTTCTCCATATAATACTTTCTTTTCGTTGGCATCTGATGTATATAGATGCTCTCCATTATCTGAATTATACAAACGGTATATTGGTATACCATTATCCTGTGCAGTTTCCTCCGCGCATACCTTTGCCTGTGGCAACATTAATGAACTAATCACTAATGCTAAACTTAAAAATGTAGCTAAAATTCGTTTCATGATATTCCCCCTTGTAAAGTAAAAAAGATTTATGACAATTATACATCATATCCTCTTATATGTTAATATCTATAAATAGTGCATATTTGGACTTTTTCCATCGATATCATTCATTTCCATACTAAAAAAGGCTGTTTTTAGCATGCATCACTATTTTTTAGAAAACAAATCCTTGTTTTCATTATAAAAAAGCCAAAAATTAAATTTTTTTGTATATAATCAAATGATTTTTTGTAAAAAAGTCCAAATCCACAAATCAGCAAAAATGGCCTTCCCGAAGGAAGACCATTCTAAATTAAAGTAGCAATATCAAATTAAGCCTCTAAGTGCCATACTTCATCATTGTACTGCTTGATTGTTCTGTCTGATGAGAAGAATCCAGCCTTGCTGATGTTTACAAGCATCTTCTTAGCCCATGCTTTTCTATCTGTGT
>CAMFPD010000024.1 GCA_945971355.1 uncultured Lachnobacterium sp. | reverse complement strand
CCTGCACTATAGTAATTTCTTTGCTTCCTCCCCATCCGTCATTTGCTACAGCCAGCGTATATTCTCCTTCTGGAACCTCCATTTGCATGGCTGGTGTTATCTCAACAAATATTCTGGTACCAAGTTGGAGATAACTTCCTTCAAACAGCTGAGTATTCTCAAGCTGCAAAGTTCCATGTCCTGTTGTAACACTCACAGATAAGATTTTCTTATCCACACCAATTACCGCCAATTCATCCTGTGAAGATATATCACTAAATGAAGCTCTCTCATCTCCCACAAACACAAAACAATCCTCAGCTATAGAGTATTTATTTCCTGCTATCTGCATAATTCCAGCATCCTCGTCAACAGAAAACTTCGTTATATCCTCGTAGTTCCATACACTGTCCGCCATCTGAACTGTAGTAGCCTTACCCGTACTGTCCACTCCAAGAATATTGATTATGTCTCCCACTTCAAGGTTTGCAACCGACATGTAATCACCGTATTTATTTAAAAATTGTGTTTCTAATCCATAATAATACTGATATTCAAGCCCGTTTGCATAACGGTATACCCTTATGGTTTCTTCCACGGAATCAACTTTAACCACAAGATACAGTTCATCAGTTATATTACTTTCACTCAAACTGTCCTCATCCTGTTTCTCCGTATTTTTATCGTTCATACTGGTATAAAAATAGTTAACCTTATCTTCCTCCTCCTGGACGCCACAGCCACAGGCTATTATCATAATTAAAAGGATTATGCTTATGTATATTTTTTTCATATTCTCAGTATACCTTATTAAATTTCAATAGAAAATACTTTTTCAATAAAAGATATCCTCTCCTCCTCCTGTGAAATTATTTTCTCTAACTTCTCGATATCCCTTTTAGGAATCCACGCCTTATGGGATCCGTAGTAATGGTCTGCTATCTTCCAGAATTTTTCGGGAAAAAGCATCACTCCAACAAGTTGCTTTCTGGCAGCCTCAGACAATGGACAAACCTTATCATAAATACTTAGCAGATTTTCTCCCACCTTACAATTCCACTGATTTTTCTCTGAGATTTTCCGTAAAAATTCTGATACATCTATCATAGGTGTTGTGTATACAATATGCTCAAAATTAACTATTCTCCACTGACCATCTACATTTAAGATATTATGTTGGTTTAGCTGTCCATGGCACCATATTTCATTTTGAGTACTCATATACTCTATTGCTTTTTGGGCACATTCCATATAATGCTCATAGTTTTTCTGAAACATTAGTTCAAATTCATTCTTTTTATTTCGTCCTTTTATGTAATTCCTTATCTTTTTTAACTCTTTGATATGCTTTTGTGCCTTATCTACACAACTCAAATATGTTACATTCTCATTTCCTGCTTCACAGGTTTCAGAAGCCTTATGATAATACCCTATTATTTCCATAGCTTTGTAGGTATCCTCCTCAACTGAAACCCTGCATTCATTCCCCTTTATATAATCTTTTAACAGATAGGTGTCCTCGCCATCATCGGATAATGCATCGCCCTCTGCTGTAAGCAGAATTCTCTCTGCCACAAAACCTGTCTCATTTAATTCATCCAGATATTTTTTTATAAACATTGCTCTGGCCTTTGTCCCCTTAAAAGGAACCAGCACTTTCTCTCCCTGGGAGGTATCACAGATAAAGGTTCCTCTCCCTCTGGCTGTTTCCTTCACTGTCAATTCATATTTTTCCAGGGCCTGCGCCCGCTTTTCATACAATAAAAAACCCCCTCACATGACTCTTGTATCTGTTCATCATATGAGAGGATTTGCTTTTTTATGTGCAAGTTCTATTAATTTTTCATGAGTATTCAGACCTGGATTCTCAATTACCATATCAAATAATTCATCCAACACCAGCCCCAACTCTTTTCCCGGTTTCATGCCTATATTTATGAGATCTCGACCATTTATCTTCATATCTTTTTTCTGCACACACTGCTTTTTCTCAAGAATCTGCTCATACATTTTCTGAAATTCATCAATATATTGAAGCTTTTCCTCTCTTCTGTACATGCTCTGCCCCAGACAATCAGCCTTCTTAACCTTGAGCAAATCAGGGATTGTCTCAACCCCTATTTTGCTGATAGCTTTCCGAATGCTCTTCTCCGTTATCTGTGGTCTTTCGTCATGATACTTTATAAGCTGTGTACATACATCTATTGTTTTATTATCAAATTTCAGGCGGCGCAAAATAGCCTTTGCCATTTCAGCACTTTTTCCGGGATGTCCATAATAATGTTCCTGTCCACAGTCATCAACAGTTTTACAAACAGGCTTTGCCACATCATGAAGGAGAATGGCAAGCCTCAGCACCTTATCCGGCTCCACATTTTGCAGAGATACTATGGTATGTTCCCCCACTGAATACGCATGATGCTTATTAACCTGAGGTGTTCCCATCATCACATCAAACTCAGGCAAAAATACCTTTGTAAGCCCAAGTTCATATGTCGTTCTAATTTCCTCCGGATGAGAAGATGTCAGAAGCTTTACCATTTCCACCTGTATCCGCTCTGCACTTACGTGTTCAATTGTTGGAGCAAGCTTTTTTATCGCCTGAGCCGTCTCTGGAACAATTTCAAAACCAAGCTGTGCCGCAAATCTTACAGCTCTAAGCATTCTGAGAGCGTCCTCACCAAATCTGTCCTCCGCGGTTCCTACACATCTCACCAGCTTATCCTTTAAATCCTGTTCTCCTCCAAAGACATCTATAAGGCCTTCTCTTTCATTGTAAGCCATAGCATTTATTGTGAAATCTCTTCTTTTCAGGTCTTCCACAAGATTTGATGTAAAAATCACTTCCTTAGGATGACGATTGTCCTCATATTCCCCATCAATCCTGTATGTAGTCACCTCGTAGCCTACATGGTTAAGCATTACGGTAACTGTTCCGTGTTCTATTCCGGTATCAATAGTATAATCAAATAATTCTTTTACCTGATTTGGCTTAGCAGATGTGGTAATATCCCAATCCTTCGGTTCCCTTCCCAGAATAGTATCTCTGACACAGCCACCTACTGCATAAGCCTCGAAGCCATTTTCGTATAACTTATGAATTATAAAGTTAACATCCTCAGGTAAATTCATTTTCATATAAATGCGTAAGTTCCTTTTTTTCCTTTTTTGATGGTGTACAAAAGTTCATCAGCCTGTCTAAGCATCTCATCAACACTCTGCTCACTCAGGGAATCTGTTATTGAAATACCAATCGAACAGCCTATCTTTTTGCTCTCATCCATCTCTATGTTCTGATTCAGCCTGGCCTGTATCTCTTTGACAAAACCATTTGATGACTCAATTCTAGAATATATTTGTTTTGCGATCTCTTCAAGTTCTTTTTTATCTTTTGTATTTAATAAGATGATAAATTCATCTCCACCAAACCTGCTTACAAAGCCCTTGTCTCCTATTACATCGCAGAACAAATTAGACATTCCCTGAAGCACAATATCACCAACATCATGGCCATATGTATCATTATATGGTTTGAAATTATCCAAATCAATAAACATAATCGCCGCGCTCTGTCCATGCATCTTGCCAATTTCCCTATACATACCACTTCTGTTGTACACTCCGGTAAGCATATCTGTAACAGCACTCTTTTCAAGCATCGCATTCATTTCATAAATCTGACGATTAGCCTGAATTTTAATCACTGCGTCATTCAATTCTCTCCACAGCAGCCTATAAATCTTCAAATCCTCCTCGTCAAGCATATAACGGCTGTTTGCATTGTGCCAGTTTTCCTTCATCATTACATATGTAATAAAGAACGACTCTATCTTTCTGCCATTAAAAAACGGAATTGCTGCAAATGAACAAACATCATCTGTTCCAAAATACGAAATCATATCCAGATGTTCATTGAAATTTCCACTAATCTTGGATACTACAAAACCATCCTGATACTGTTTCATATTGTCCGATAACAGGCCTGCCATCTCATCATCGATGACAACCTCTGTGCTGTTATAAAATACCACTGGTTTATCATCCTCAAATCTAACATAGGCAGCCTTATCATTTCCAAAATAATTGAGGAAAACTCTCATGACATTTTCAACTAATTCCTTCTCGTCTCCTCTGTGAGAAGAAATAATTCTCTGCCATGTATTGAGGAATTCCATCTGTTCATGAGCTCTTATGTAGTCTATTCCTACACCTGCGCTTTTCATGAGATTATCTATTTCCTTAGGCTGTACGCTGCAAGGTCCTACATTTCTACCTTTTAAAACTCCATTAAGAATTTGTAGCGGAGTACTTTCCTTGATAAGCTTAGCTGATTCCATGTACTTATCAAGTGTGCTTTTCTCTTTCTCGTACAGCTGCGTTCTATTCATCTTTTCAAACAGCTTCATCCTGCTTTTTCTATATATACTATATACATAGAACTGATTACCCTCTGCTTTTACCAGATATGTCTCCGCTTTCTCAAAAGCCTCCAGAGCTTCCTCATCCTTGTCCTCCTGCATACACAATAATCCTGTAGCAAAATTAAAGAGAAACATATCATCGTCAAGCACTGAATAATCATGCTTAAACACTTCCTCAGAAGTTATTTTTTTTTTCTCAACAGCATAATTTAAAAACTGACGGCAATTTTTCAAATATCTGTCAGCATTAAATCGCTGATTTTGCAGTGCACTCACTAATGCCAAAAGTGCATACAGCTTTGACATATTACAAACTCTAAGAGAATTCATTCTCAGCCGTGTTACGGCTAAAACAACTCTTTGAAGTGATTGCTGTGCTTTTGCATAATCCCCCATCATTATACTATTTAATGCCAGGTTATAATCATTCTCTGCAATATCCTGTGGAAGCCTAAGCTCATAAAGTGCTTCGATTGATCTATTATAATAACTTTCCGCCAATTCATTATGTCCTAATGCAGATAAATTATACCCAATTCCTCCAAGCACTCTTGCTCTATCAAGTGTATTTCTTTTACTCATGAATTCATAGGCTCTAACCGAATACAAAAGAGCAATCTCATTCATTCCATTTGTGGACGCAATCATTATATTCTTCTGATAGGCATCATAAACCAACTGTTCATTGCCTATTTCCATAGCCAGTTCTACACCCTTGCTGAAATGCCTCAAAAGCTCTTCAGAGCGATATGCTTTAGCAACCACCTCCGGCCCATTATCGTAAGCATATATGTAAATATGGGCCAGATTATTTTCATACTTACGCTTCATTAAGTTTTCAAGCAGAGCTTCATCAATATACACATCCTCAAGGCAAAAGAAAATATTGTGCCATCCAGACATTCGAAGCTGAACCTTAAGTACTTCAGCCTCAAATGCTAATTCCTCATCCTTAAGTGATTCTGCAATTTCCTTTGCTACTGTAGCATATCTCAGGCCATCATTAAGTCTTCCAAGATACATAAAACAAACTGCTGTGTAGTAAGCGCAGTTGTAGTCAAGCCACTTCTGTTGTTCTTCCCCCTCCAGCTTTGATAATGTAAGTACATCAATAAGTTCAAGGGCTTTACGAATATTATCTGATAAAATACAGGCTCTTACATATAATATAATAAACTTTACACGCCACTCTTCCGATACCTGAAGCTCACAGTTTTTAAGCATTGTCTCGAAAGTATCTAAGTTCTTGGACATAAGACCATAGTCAAGCAGCTCTATTCCATTGCTGAATTTATTATATACAGTTTCTATTTCCTGTATATCTACAGCACCTTCCATCCCTTTACGATGTTGACCGGTGCTTCCCATATGATAGACAAGACTCTCGTCTGATGCTTTTTCGATAATATTGTTAAGAGTCGGACAGTCTTTTTGGGCAAGCTGACTTTCGTTCATTCCGATTACGATTCCAATATGACAGGTTGGTTCATCAAGCAAAAGCTCTACCAATTTCATAGTACTTTCACTGGCAATCTGAAATCTGTTGATAATCATAAAAATTGGTTTAATCTCTGCCAATCTCTTGAGCATCAACGCTAATCCCTCTGTCATCTTGCTTTTCTCATAGTCCACTTCATCAAGAATTACACTTTCTTTTCGCTTACAAACACCTGTATTATAACATTCCAGAAGCATATCCCTGTGTAAATAATATACACCGCATTCTTCCATAAACTCATAGAAATCGCCACCTACATATGTTCTATGCATTTCAAAAATAATTTCTAAGAATGGAGCAAACGCATCAATTACGAAATTATACTCAAACTCTTTGGTTGCAAAAAAAACGTCATCCACTTGAGAATAACGTTGTATTTCATCTATGCTTTCAAGTGAAAAGTCATTGTTGTAGCACGCTACAACAATGTTCTTCTTCACCTTGCCCATCTGGGCATAAACCTGTTCTATAACCCCAACAATATCTTTTTCAAACATAAATACTTCACCAATACGTTTCTAAATACTAATATGCTTTTCCCCAGTATACAAGCTTATGCGCTGGTTTTCCGCAGCATACACATACATCAGAAATCTTCTCCTGATCATCAAATGGCATACAACGGCTTGTAACAGTTGTATCTTCCTTAATTTTCAGCTCACAAGCTTCATCCTCGCACCACATTGCACGTATAAAGCCAGGCTTCTCCTCTGCAATCTGCTTAAACTCATCATAATTATGTGCATCGTTAATATGTGAAGCAAGATGAGCTTTTGCTCTCTCAAGCATATCTTTTTGCATTGTCTCGAGAATCTCTGCAAGCTTCTCATTTACCTCATCAAGACCAACAACAATCTTCTCCCTTGTGTCACGGCGAACTACTACACAGTGTCCTGCCTCGATATCCTTTGGTCCAAGCTCAATACGAACTGGGATTCCCTGAATCTCCTGCTCTGCAAACTTCCATCCTGGAGTCTTGTCAGAAGCATCGATTTTTACTCTGTAATCAGCTGCAAGCTTGTCCCTGAGATCATATGCCTTATCAAGAACCCCATCCTTCTGCTGCTGGATTGGAATAACCATAACCTGAGTTGGTGCAATTCTTGGTGGAAGTACAAGTCCTGAGTCATCACCATGAACCATGATTATAGCTCCTATTAAACGAGTAGATACACCCCATGAAGTCTCATGACAATACTGAAGCTTATTTTCTTTATCTGTGTACTGAATTCCAAAAGCCTTGGCAAAGCCATCCCCAAAATTATGAGAGGTTCCAGACTGTAAAGCCTTTCCATCATGCATAAGTGCTTCTATTGTATATGTGGCCTCAGCTCCTGCAAATTTTTCCTTATCAGTCTTGCGGCCTTTAATCATAGGAATTGCAAGATATTTCTCGCAGAAATCTGCATAAAGGTTAAGCATCTGTACTGTACGCGCCTCAGCCTCCTCAGCTGTTGCATGAACAGTATGCCCTTCCTGCCACAGGAACTCAGATGAACGTAGGAATGGTCTTGTTGTCTTTTCCCAACGCACTACTGAACACCACTGATTGTATACCTTTGGAAGATCTCTGTGTGAATGCACAATCTTAGAATACAATTCACAGAACAAGGTCTCTGATGTAGGTCTGATTGCAAGTCTTTCCTGAAGCTGTTCAAGACCTCCATGAGTAACCCATGCTACCTCTGGTGCGAATCCCTCTACATGATCCTTTTCTTTCTGTAAGAGGCTCTCTGGTATAAACATTGGCATATATACATTCTCTACGCCAGTCTCCTTGAACATTGCATCAAGATTTTTCTGTATATTCTCCCAAATGGCATACCCATTGGGTTTAAAGATCATACATCCTTTTACAGATGAATAATCCATCAACTCCGCTTTTTTCACAACATCCGTATACCATTGTGCAAAGTCTTCATCCATTGAAGTGATGGCTTCTACTAATTTTTTATCCTTAGCCATTTCTTTTCTCCTTTTTTATGACGAAATATTTCAAACTTATATTATGCTAATAACATTCCAATGTCAAGGAAACACACATCCTTTAACGTGTTTTCGTTTGGTTAAAATCAAGAACACTGCAGTTATAACCAATGCACTTACACTAATTATAGTTCCCTCCAGACAAAATGGATAATTTATTTTTATTACTGTTTTACCCTTGTTCACATAGGTCAGATTATTCTTACTATAGATTTCCTGACTTGCACTGTAATTATCACAGTAGGCAATTGTTGTATTCACATTATCCTCAGGTGACTCAACAATAATCTCATTTTTACCATATGAAATATCAATAGGAACAATTTCTCTCTCAGGAAGCTTATTTCCGTCAAGCAAAAGTGCCTTTGCTAATAGCTCTCCCACTCCCTTATCCTGCGTCAATGAATAATGATATGAGAGATTCAGTCCAACAAATACAAGATTATCATTATCCTTAGTTCCAATGAATCCAAGCTCCCTATCCAAATCAGTAAGAGTTCCCCAGACTTCATCGAGACCATTCATATAAACTGTCTTCCACGTAGTATAGCCTTCTGGGAACAAATTTGGGAACAGAATTCCATCTATGGTATCTAACTGTGGATACCCATTGGAGAACACAATGTCCTGACAATTTACTCCCGCAAAGCTTTGAAGTCCACTGCCCTTATCTCTTGGTATCCCATCTGCCAGTATAACAACTCTGGTTCCTTCACGGCTCAGCCTTAGAATCATTTCCTCTGCTTCTTCTCTGTTATCATAAGTAAATCCAGCCAAATATATACTATCATATTCTTTTAATGTCTCATATGAATAGTGATTCAAATTGGTATCCGTGGTTTCTTCCATTGTTGGAAATGCTAAGGACATAAGTGATGCTGAGGTTCCGATTCCAATTGCAGAATATTTACTACGGACACCAAAACTTTCCTCTGTTTCCTTATGATATAAACGATACTCCTTATTCTCATCAACCAGATTATAATCCAGACATAAAGCAGCACTATCGATTTTCGAGATATCATCCTCCTTCATCAATGCCTGACTCACACGTACAAGAACCGTGTCACTTCCCATCTCTATGCTGCGGTCAAACATATACAGATAATACCCACTCTGAAGTGCCTCATTAAGTGTTGCAATATTTGTTGCCGTTGCCGCAGATTGCCATCCAGCGCCAAAGACAGCCTTAACCCCATTCTCTGAACCAGAAACCAGATATGTGCCATCCGCACCTAATGTGCTTAAATCCATAAGTGCTATTCTTTGGTTTGCAATCTTCTTTGCCTCTCCAATTAAGGTTGTATCCTCCATTGTTTCGTACCGGCTCTCCGGAGTTATATTTGTCAAATCTCCATAAATCAGCTTCAGCGAAGGAATTACATCCAGAACCAGCAAAACAGCAAACACATACAAATATGGTTTTTTCAACGAATCCCACAAAAAGAAACTATATAACGCGAAGCAAAGTGCAATAGAGATAAATCTAAGCATCCATAAATACTGGCTTCCTGGGAGTTTAACCAAAACCGAATACATAGTTGTTGTGGTGCAAATGAAAATAATAAATGCAGTCCAAAAACCTGATATAGACTTTCTTCTCGAGAAAAATCCCCCAAAAATAATCAACAAAAAGGCAGCCAGACCAAAATAAAAATATTCCTGACCTGATGTTATTCGCTGAAAAGGATTTAAGGTTATCCACGCATCCTGAAAGAACCCCTTCATAGTCTGTGAACTGTCAATATTTCTAATTCCGCCCTGCAATGCCGCATATGTCCAAATTCCAGTGAGCAGGAAGCCTAGCACAACACATATGATTATATGCAAAACCTTTTTGCCCTCATGATATAAAATTCTGTATATCAAAAGAAAAACCAAAAGTGCCAAAAAAAACATTCCTGCGTATCCCAAATGACATAAAATCATCAGGGCAAAGCTTATTATCATTTTAGGCAAGCTGTTCCATTTATTTTCCAGCAGATAATCATGCACATATGACACAAACAAAGGCAGCAGGATCATACAGAGAGCTCTTGGCAAATTTCCTTCCACAAAAATTGCCATAAGATTATTGGGTATAAAAAACCACAAAAATCCAATAAAGGCTCCCATACATGGACGCTTGTGCTTAACTCCAATTATCAGCCAGGCAAAAGCCCCCGCCACATATACAATTGCTATAAACAGCAAATACCCCTGAAAACAGTCTCCCCCTGCAATTGACTGGCACATAGCCAGAAAGTACACAGGCAGCGGTGCCCAATAACGCATCATTTCCACACCGTTGTACCACATACAATCAAAAAGAGGGTAATAATTTCCCTCCTGTATCTGTCGGTATAGCACATCCCCCTTATATATATGACACATTGTGTCAGAGCCCGATGGATATACACCGCTTTTTGACACAAAAATTGCAACCAGTACAGCGACTGCCACATAAGAGACGCAAATTAACAAAAGCCCAATGCCTTTTACTACCTTTTTCATGACACCTCTCCTATTTGTTAATCCAACACCCTTTGTAACATATCATCAATGACCTGATCCAGAGCTTCCCCTGTCCTCTCTCCAACATCTGTTATAAACTCATCATCCTTTATATACGAGACTCCATAACTACGGGTTGGAGTTTCACTACCCTCAATTTTCATAAGGGTTCCACCAACATCCTTCATAAGTCCGCGAAGCTCTCCACCAAAATAGTCCACTATATTTTCGAGGGTGGGCATCAATGTATCAAATGGTTTAATATCATTTAATACACAGTCCTGGTACTGGGCAAAGAAATCATGAGCCACCTTCTCATAATCATTAAAAGCCATAAACGCATCTTTCTGCACCAGAATGTCCAGTAAAATTTCCCATGTATGTGGGTGTACGTCCCCTTGTCTGCCACCAATAATAATACTGTGACTGGCATTTATATAAAATTTGAATTTGTACTCACAAAATAATCTGCTATCCATCCTTCAGTCCCTCTTTATATAGCTTTACAAAAATTTCTTCCAGGCTTTCCTCTGGCTTTGTCTCCAGTAATTCCCTGTATACCATCTCTCCATCCATTTTGGAAATCTGCTTCTTGCGTTCAGAAGCCACCATTCCTAAATGCTGCATATCCAGCAGTAAAACATATATATCATCAAGTACGACACGTATGGTCTTCTCTGAGAACAGGATCTGGGCTTCCGCAAAGAAAAAGCGTCGTTTATATCCCTCTGGTACCTTGACAACAGTCATCTCTAATGGCCATATATTTTTTTGCTCCATTTTGCGTAACAGGTTAGGAAGTACCTTCGCTTTGAATGCCATGTACTCAGAGTCATACATC
Organism: uncultured Lachnobacterium sp.; assembly: GCA_945971355.1. Lineage (GTDB taxonomy): Bacteria > Bacillota > Clostridia > Lachnospirales > Lachnospiraceae > Roseburia. The sequence goes on along the minus strand of CAMFPD010000024.1, from coordinate 5,891 downwards.
ATCTTTTGTGTTAATTCACGATTTAATTCTTCTACAGTTTTCGCTAAACTTCTACACTCTTTATCTGCTTCATCATATCTTTTATACCAGTGTTCAGCCTGAATCACCAGAAAAATGCCGCCTATGATAATTATGAAGAAGCCTGTCACAACCAATAATGTGAGGCATATTTTTGCATTCAGGTAATCATTTTGATCTAATATTGATGCTTCTCCAGTCAAAAGGCACATTCTATAACTCTTACCATTGTAGGTATAGTTTACCCCAGATGCCACGTATCCTCTGCTATTGATTTCTATAAAGCCATGTGTAACACGATTTTCCTGCAAATTCTTTAGAAAGGCATCTGCACTTTCTGACTGATAATATGTCTCTGTTGTAAACCCCTTAAAACGGTTTGTTTCCAAGACATCCTTGACAAAAATCAGGGAATTTTTTTCTGACAAAGTCCAATAATGGCTGTCTGAAGTATCGAGGGTTCCCAAAATATTCTCAATTATCTCTTCACTATCTCGATTCTCCTGAAGGTTTATCTGATCCAATACTAATTGCACATATCCATCCTGCTGCCTGGCATATACACTTAAAATTCCCCTCTCATAGCGTTTCAACTGTGTCCATGATAAAAATGCAATGACAATAACAAGTAAAAGAACAGTAGTAATAACCATCCAAGCATTTACTCTTTTAATCTTTTTCCTGCCTTTTTTCATAACAGTTTATTCCTCCACATTTATCAGCTGTTAATCATCATTCACCTTATCTCTAAGAGTCTGAATTATTCTGCCTATTTTACTGAAATCATTTTCAACTACCTTTTTAAAATCTTCTTTTTCACCCGAAAGTGTTCTAGTCTTCCATGCACTGTCTGTATTTATACTGTTGATAATACCTGCAAATCTTATAAAAAACACAAAAAAATTAAAGAAGGGCAGAAGGGGAACAATCCACCAGTTTTTTTTATAATAGCTTTTAACTTCCGGGAAGTTCTTCAGAAATCCTACTGTAGAAAAGAAATACAGGTACCCACAAATGGTATACAAACCAAATAGAATCACGGTAGCCAACAATACAGTACGTCCTGAGTATCCTACAAAAGTAAGACATATTAATGCCAAATACCATATAATACGTGGAAATGCAAAGGTGTGATCATACATGAGTGTCTTAATAGAAACATCTGTAAATAATTGTCCAGGCTTCATATTATTTCCAACAAACATCTTGGAAACCTCGAGACTTCCTCTCTGCCAACGCTGACGCTGTGTATATAATTTATCTATATTTTCGATTGGGTCAACAAAGAAAATAGAATCCTCACTCATGTATATGCGCTCTCCCTGTAGATAACGCATCTGAAAGGTAATCTGTGTATCTTCAGCCAAAGTCTCTGTGTTGTACATTCTGGACTTCAGAATCGCTGATTTGCGAAAAGCGGAAAAAGCTCCAGACACCGTATAAATTGCATCCATATCTGAAGCGTAATTTCTTCCTGCCAAAAATGCCTGCGCATATTCCATGAATTCCATTTTTCTAAGGAGTCGCTGTTTACCCCTTGGGTATTCTTCTATTAATTCCGGCTGAATCATGATAGCTCCGGTCATACAATTAATCGAAAGATCAGACTCAAATCTATCCACCATATTAGTCAGAGCTGACTTTTCCAGTATACCATCGCTATCAATATGTATAATATATTTTCCTTCACTATTGTAAAGAGCCAAATTGAGCGCCCTGGACTTTCCCTGGTTGGCGTTCAGCCACTGCATAATTAAATCCGGATATTTTTGCTGACACATAGTATAAATGTCAAAGCTGTTATCGGACCCCTGATTATTTACCAGGAAAACGCGAATCTGTTTATTTGGATAATCGCAATCATTGATAGAACGTATACAGGCTTCCAAAGTATGTTCCGAATTGTATACAGGTACAATAATTGATATCTCCGGATAAATAATTGGTTTTGATACCTTTTTCGCAAAAAACCTTCTTTTGAGTAATATCAAAAAGCTTCCCACCGAAGGAATAATCTCCATAATCAGTGGGATAACTATCCATGCCGCCCAAAATACAAAAGAATTCACGAATTTCTCAATGATCCCCATATTTGAACTTTCCTATCTTCATACGAACAATTTGCGGTTTTGTAAAAACATAAAAATATAAAAAAACCGACAGTGTATAAAATACTAATCTTCCAATAATGGTATGTGCCATATAGTACACATCCGAACCCATAAAATGAATCATTTCACAGATTATAATAATTCGAAGAGCATTTGCTAACATAATGTACATAACACCAATTATACCAACAATAATTCTCTCCGCCTTAGAATATACTCTAAAGAATACCAAAAGTGATAAAAATGCCATTATCTCTACGATTCCAGAACATTCAAAATCAATCTGCAGAGTAATTGATCCAGCCACTGAATCAACAAACAGAATCCCATATCTAAAGTATGGAGAAAAAGTGCCTGTAAGGCTTCCAAACAGACCTGCAATTGCAGCCACGCCTCTGGCAAGGGGTTCAGTAAGCACCGAACGGATTGTAAACATCATTATGATAAACAATCCACCAGCACCTATAATATAATTCCAAAAATTAAGCTTTGCCCTATTTGTTACAAATAGTATGTATATCCATAAAACAAGTAAAACAATTGCCAATATGTATATCATTATCCTGCCATCTTCTTTCTCTTATTAGCTACAATTGATGACAAGCCTACTGCTGCAAAGCAGATAAGAAGTCCAATCCATGTGCCTGTAGATGTTCCAGCTGTAGACACCCATTCAGTTCCAATTCTGCCCCACTGAGCATCTACAGTCCTGATTTCATCCGATGTCATTCCAAACAGCTCTGCAAGAAGGGATAAATCCACTTCAAACTCCATCTCATCCTTGGATGCTCCAATCGTCATATACATATGTCCATAAATTGCATTATGGTACTGCGCACGTCCTTCCGGAGTTTGTAACTGTGAAATATTTGTTGCTGTTTTCCAGCCCTTTGAATCGATGAGATACAGCTCATATGTGCCATATGAAAGTCCTGACAGCTTTGCGTCGTATTTAATATTTCCCGCACTGTCCACCGCTACAAACTGTGGATAAAAATCATTTTTTCCATTCAATCTTATTGTAACTGCCGAAGTAAACTCTCCACCAGCTTCCTGAATATGAGCCGGCATGTTCGTAACTACATGTGCATATAACCTGCCATCATGAGAATAGAGGGCTCCCTCACCATCAGCTACATGTTCCTGAGTTCCAGAGGTTGCATATTGAATAATTTGGTGTGGATAGTACTCCCAATCTCCATATAAACCATCATTTATTATACCATTGAAATCTTTTGAACCATTGTCACCTTCTAAATCTCCATCCTGTGAAGGAGAAAAATTTGCTACATCACTTATAATTACATCACCTAAATATAATCCAAAGGAAATAGTGTTTTTATATTCTGGTAAAGCGCTTGACGGAATAGAGACCTCCCACATAAAAGGTGCTCCTGCCCATTCCGTTGTATTGACAGCCACCTGCGCCCCATCAACACCAGCCACACTGCCATTATTGTCTCTGCTAAGCTGAATCAACAAGCTTCTGCCTAAGTCAGTTGTAATTGCATACTGTCCATTATTATGCGATCCGGCACCAGTAACTGAGCCCCAGTCTCCTGTACCATCTCCATTGCCATTTGACATGAAATAAAGATAAATCATATCTCTATCCCATACCATGGCAACCTGATCAACTGTACTATAACCTTTATTTTCATTCACATCATACTTTGAAACAGCCGCCCAGTCGGAAAAATCACCATCAATGGTGATACCTTCATATCGGGGATTCTCCTCCACCTGCGAACCAGAACCAGAAGGCTCCTGTTTGTCTGGAGTTTCCACTTCTGTTGGTGTCTGTTCTTCTGTAGGTGCGTTATCACCTGTTTCGGTGTTTTCTGCGCCATCTGTATTTTCAGCATTTTCTGCATCACCAGTATTTTCTGTACCACCAGCATCCTCTGATTCTTCTACGTTTTCGCCTGTGTTATCTCCAGACGGCATATCACCGACAGACACAATGTCACCAGATGAAACAGAAGCTCCACAATATGTCACAGTGAAGCTTGAATCCGCAAAATAGGATTTTGGAATAGCGATTTCCCATGTTCCCTGTGTGGTATCCTCACTCAGTCTACATGCCACATTTGCACCCTCTATAGCATTCCACCATGAGCTTCTCACTATAGGTGTTCCGCCATTCCAATCAAGTTTCACACCGCACTGTTCACCGTTATATCCATTTGCATATGCAATTGATATCTCCTGACTTGTCAAAGGACGCTCCCACTGGTTTCCATTTATATCCTGCGCCATTATGTATACATAATTCTCATCCTGTGAAACCGCCCATAATGGTACATTTACATCAGAGGATGACTGTATCCCAATCTCTCCCCAATCCGAACCATCACCATCAATTGTAATTGTTGCAGCCATTACCCTCTCAATTGGAAAAACACAAACTGTTCCAGCTAACAGACACACCGCCAATGCTCCAGCCAAAATTTTATTCATTATCTTTCGTTTCATAGTAGCTCTCCTAAATGCAATATGATTGCATATTACTTTATCCCCTGGTTTCCACATTATTAAAAAAAATACAACTTTACATCTTATTTATTATAACAATTTTGCATAAATGTGTAAAGTAATGTACAAATCTGTAAACAATTACCAAAAATTTTACATCATTCATATTCTGATATATAATCCATATGATTAATCACCCATTAGGAGTAACATATGAAAAATTTTAAACGAGGTTTTTTTGCAGGTTTCCCAATAGGAATGGGATACCTTTCTGTATCATTCACCTTTGGAATTATGGCTGTATCCTACGGTCTTACATGGTGGCAGGCCACCCTTATATCAATGACTACTGTCACCTCAGCTGGTCAATTTGCCGGACTGGGGGTTATGCTGCATCCTGGACAATATTTCCAAATGCTCATATCCCAGATTACAATAAATATCCGCTATTCTTTTATGTCGATTTCAATATCACAAAAGGCCGATTCCAAATTTAGTGGTCTATCCAGATGGATTTTGGGGTTTTTTATGACAGATGAGATTTTTGCAGTGGCAAGTCAGGAGAAAGCTGTTACCAGGAGCTTCTTCGCAGGATTATCTGTACTTCCTTACCTGGGTTGGTCACTTGGAACTCTTCTCGGTGCAATCCTTGGAAGCATCTTGCCCCACCGTCTTATGAGTGCTCTTGGACTTGCGATTTATGGTATGTTTGTTGCCATTGTCATCCCTGAGATGAAAAAATCACAACCTGTTATCATGGTGGTCGCAATTGCATTGATATGCAGCTGTCTTTTCCGCTATGTTCCAGCATTGTCAGAAGTCTCAAGCGGCACCTCCATAACAATCTGCGCTATTTTCGCAGCAGTAATTGGAGCAATACTTTTCCCTGTAAAGGAGGAAAACAATGAAAATCAATCTTAACCTAAGCCAGTTTCTCATATATCTGCTTATTTTATGTACCAGCACTTACCTGATTAGAGTAATTCCATTTGTGGCTATAAAGGAAAAAATAAGGAACAGATTTATTCAATCCTTTTTGTATTATATTCCATATGCAGTTCTCACTGCCATGACCTTTCCCGCTGTCCTTTACGCAACCGACAGTATAATCTCAGCCTTTATCGGTCTGCTTGTAGCCATAATCTTTGCCCTCCGTGGAAAAAGTCTTACTCTTGTGGCTATTGCATCATGCTGTGCCGTATTTATCATTGAGCTGATAATTTAAATGCAATGAAATTATCTGTAAAAAGCTTGTTTTGAGGTTTAATCTCAAATTCAAGCTTTTTA
>CAMFPD010000023.1 GCA_945971355.1 uncultured Lachnobacterium sp. | reverse complement strand
GAAAATAATTATGGAATAGAGGTAAGCTGATGCGGCAAATAAAGGTTTTGGTTGTGGAAGATTCCTTGGTTTTTCGGGAGTTATTAGTGGCAAATCTCAATAAGGACCCAGCAATTCAGGTAGTTGCCACTGCCACTGATCCTTATGAGGCAAGAGATAAAATTATACGATTTAAACCTGATGTTATGACATTAGATATAGAGCTTCCCAAGATGAGCGGGCTTGAGTTTTTACGCAAGCTTATGCCACAGTATCCGATGCCAGTGATTGTACTTAGTGCACTCAGTGAGAAGGTATTTGATGCGATGCAGGCGGGAGCTGTTGATTTTGTGGCAAAGCCTGTTGCGACAAATCAAAAAGAGTTAGAAGCCTTTCTGGTAAATGAATTACCAGTTAAGATAAAGGTTGCATCTACAGCAAAAATCAGCAGAATAAAACAATCTGCCCATGTTGTAGAAAATAAAAGTGCAAAAAAAGATAACAAGGATGTGATTATTGCAATAGGAGCATCCACGGGAGGTACAGAAGCAATTGCTTCTGTGGTGAAGGAGTTCCCAGCAGATGTGCCTGGGACGGTAATTGTTCAGCATATGCCTGCTGGCTTTACAGAGATGTATGCGAAGAGATTGGATAATCAGTGTAAGTGCAGGGTTAAGGAAGCTGAGAATGGAGATGTGGTAGAGCAGGGACTTGTTCTGTTAGCTCCAGGAGGCGACCGCCAGATGTCACTTGTAAAGGTCGGGGGAAATTATCAGGTTTCCCTGAAGAAAGCACCAAAAGTAAACGGTCATTGTCCTTCTGTGGATGTTCTGTTCGACTCAGTGGCCAAGAATGTTGGAAGGAATGCAATAGGTATTATTTTGACAGGTATGGGAGGCGATGGAGCCAAGGGACTTAAGGCCATGAGAGATGCTGGTGCAAAAACCATAGGACAGGATGAAGCAAGTTGTGTGGTTTATGGAATGCCAAAGGTGGCATATGATATTGGCGCAGTACAATATCAGGAGAAACTGGGAGATATAGCAAAGAAGACATATAGTTTGTTGAATCAGATGTAAGGAGTGGAGGATTATATGAAGATTTTATTAGCTGAGGACGATTTTGTAACACGTAAATTTATGGCGAATTTCTTATCAAAGTATGGTGATTGTGATGTTACTGTAGATGGTATGGAGGCTGTAGATGCTTTTATGCTGGCTTTGGAGGAGGACGAGCCATATGATTTGGTATGTCTGGATATTATGATGCCAGTTATGGACGGATATCAGGCATTAATGGGAATTCGTAACCTTGAAAAGGAGAGAAATATTCCAGAGGAAAAGCAGGTTAAAGTTATCATGGCTACTGCTCTTAATGAGGAGAAGAATGTTAAGATGGCATTTAACCTTGGATGCACAATTTATTCAGGTAAGCCAATTGATCAGACTAGATTTGAGCAGGCACTTAAAAAGCTTGGTTTAATTGACTAGAGGAGTTTATAAATACCGAAAGGAGAAGAGAGAATGGGTATTGAGTTTAATACACAGGATATGCTGGACGCTTACCTGTTCGAAAATACTCAGCTTTTGGAAGCACTTCAGGAAATTGTTCTTGATCAGAAGGATGAAGAGTATTTTGATGAGGATAGCATAAACGAAATATTTAGAACTATGCACACTATCAAGGGATCTTCAGCGATTATGATGTATGATGACATCACTGAAGTTGCGCATAAGCTTGAAGATGTATTTTACTTTTTGAGAGAGTCACATCCGAAGAATGTTCCACATGTTGAGCTTGTGGAGTATGTACTTAAGGTATCTGATTTCATCACTGATGAGTTGGATAAAATACAAAATGGCGAGGATGCAGACGGCGATTCAACAGAGCTGATAGAAGAGTTAGATCAGTTTTTAAATAAAATAAAGGGGAAAAAATCTAGCGGTAAGGCTGAGGGGAAGGAACAAGAGAAGGAAGCTTCGCCTATGCAGTTTTACATTCCGCCTACAGCAGCTGCTATTACAAATAGTCATTTTTACAGAATATATCTTGCGTATTATCCGGAGATTGAACTGGCTAATGTGCATGCATATAAGACAGTATATGCCCTTAAGTCTATTGCAGAAGAGATAATATATGAGCCGGACGATATTATTTCAAATGAAGGCAGTGCGGAGAAGATTCTTCAGGAAGGCTTTAAAATCCTTCTTAAAACACAAAAGGGCGAGGAAGAACTGCAAAAAATAATTAAACCAGGATATGACATCAAGAAGGTTGAAATTTATGAATGTAGCGAAGCTGAGTACAAAAAGGGCTTTGATGGAATAGGTTCTGAAATTCTAATCGATTTGGATTCTTCTGTTGAGGAGATAGAGAAGAGGGCTGGGCAGGATGGTAAAAAAGAGGCACCGAAGGAAGTAAAGCCTGGTGATTTCGTAGTTCAGTCAAAGGAACCGGGAAAAGCGAAAAAGCTTGCAAAGGATAAAAAGCAAAAGGGTGAGAAAACAGCATTTATCAGTGTTGACATTCACAAGATGGATATGCTTATGGATTTGATAGGTGAGCTTGTTATCTCAGAGTCTGTAGTGTTACAAAATCCAGATTTAAAGGTTCCCGGGCTTAAGCTAGATAACTTTAATAAGGCCGCAGCCCAGATGTCAAAGATATCTACAGACTTGCAGAATGTTATTATGTCCATGCGAATGGTTCCTCTTACAAACACATTCCAGAAAATGAATCGAATTGTATTTGATGTGTCAAGAAAGCTTGGCAAGGACATCGATTTTGAGATGGTTGGAGAGGGAACAGAGGTAGATAAGAATATTATAGAGCATATTTCTGATCCTCTTATGCATCTTGTTCGAAATTCTGTAGATCATGGTATTGAGAGCAAGGAAGAGAGAATCGCAGCGGGTAAGCCAGAAAGAGGAAAAGTTACATTATCAGCAAAGACAGAATCTGGAAAGGTATGGATTTCAGTCACTGATAACGGAGCTGGTCTTGATAGAGAAAAGATTCTTGCAAAGGCAAGAAAACAAGGGCTTCTTGATCCTGCCAGAAGCGATGCATCTTATTCAGATAAAGAAGTGTTCCAGTTTATTACAATGCCAGGTTTTTCAACAAATGAGAAGGTTACAGAGTACTCGGGCAGAGGCGTCGGAATGGATGTTGTTGTATCGAATATACAGGAGATTGGCGGTACTCTTGAGATTGAAAGTACTGCTGGTGTAGGAAGTACAATGAGTCTTAAAATTCCATTAACACTTGCAATTGTAGATGGAATTGTAATGGAGGTTGGTAATTCTTCATTTGTCATAGAGACGGGAGTTGTCAAGGAATTTGTAAGTGTTACAGAGGATATGATGATTCATGAGCCGGGAGGCTCAGAGAGTGTCATGATACGTGGAGAATGTTATCCTGTAAGACGTATAGGTGACTGGTACGGAATAAAAGAATGTGTGACCGATGTTGAAGATGGAATGATGGTTATTGTGGAAGTCGATGACAGAAAGGTTTGTCTCTTTGTGGATCGACTTGTTGGAAAGCAGGAAATCGTTGTTAAGCCAATCCCTTCTTATGTGAAGAAAGTAAAGGGCTTGTCTGGATGCACCCAGCTTGGTGATGGAAGTATTGCACTTATCCTTGATCCGGGTGGAGCGACTGAGTAGAGAGGAAAGGAGGGGTTGATATATGGTTGAACATAATTCGCAGAAAGATAAATATGTGACCTTTAAGTCTGGAAATGAATTTTTTGGACTAAAAATCGAATATGTGAATGAGATAATTGTATTTCAGGAGATAACAGAGATTCCAGAGAGTGAGGATTATGTCAAAGGTCTTATTAATCTCAGAGGAAAAATTATTCCTGTAATAGATGTAAGACTCAGATTCAAACAGGAGCCCTTTGAATATAACGACAGAACTTGCATAATTGTGATTAATGTAAGGGATTTAGTTGTTGGGCTTATTGTAGAAAAAATTGCAGAGGTTGTAGAAATTACCGAGGAAAATATTCTTCCTTCACCTAAAATGGGTAAGGCAGATGCATCAGATAATAAATATGTGTATGCAATTGGAAAAGTCGGCGATGATGTAAAACTTTTGCTGGATCCAGAACGATTACTCAATGATGAGGAGTTATCATCTCTTGATAATAAATTAGAACTGGATGAAGATGATGAAGAAGGAGACGAGTAGCCATGAAAAATTTTGGAAAAACAATTTATTCAAAGACAGCTATATTTATTGTAGTTGTTGAAATTGCCTGTTTATTTCTAGTTTGGTCAGGATATTCTACAGCTAAGAACATAATGAGCAGTAATAACCCTGAAAGATATTTAACCAATTATACTATCTATTCAGCTATTTCATTAGTTGTACTTGGAGTTATATTTACTTTATTTGGAATTGCCATACTGGGTTCTATAAGAAATGGCTTTAATGAGACTAATAATGCCACAAAAGAGCTTGCAATGGGCAATACAGATATCGAGTTCAACTACAAAAAAAATGATGAATTTAGTCAGCTTATAAATGAGTATAAGTATCTTATTGAAGTTACAAAGAAACAGGCTGATATTGCAGAGTCTGTTGCGGCAGGTAATCTGACCGTGGAAATCGTACCTAGATCAGAGCATGATACACTGGGAATTGCTTTGAAGGATCTTGTTGAGAGAAATAGAAATGCACTTTCTAATATTAATGAGTCTGCATATCAGGTTATGACAAGCTCATCACAGGTTGCAAGTGCTTCAGAGGCTTTGGCGCAGGGCTCAACAGAGCAGGCAAGTGCAATTGAGGAGATTACTTCTTCTATTACAGATATTGCAGATAAGACAAAGAATAATGCTAATCAGGCAACTGAGGCTGCAAAGCTTATGAATAATGCCATTACATATGTAAATCAGGGAAATGAACAGATGAAGGGCATGATGTCAGCTATGGAGGACATCAATAAATCATCTGAGAGTATTTCAAAAATTATTAAGGTAATTGATGATATTGCCTTCCAGACCAATATTCTTGCATTGAATGCAGCGGTTGAGGCTGCAAGAGCAGGAGATGCAGGCAAGGGATTTGCAGTTGTTGCAGAGGAGGTTAGAAATCTGGCTGCTAAATCTGCGGCTGCAGCATCTGAGACAGCAGAGCTTATAGAGGACTCAATTCAGAAGGTTGAGGCTGGATCAAAGATTGCAGATGACACAGCTAATGCCCTTACTACAATTACAGAAGGTGTTACAAAGAGCGAGAAGATAGTTCATGAAATTGCAGAGGCATCAAATTATCAGGCTACAGCAGTAGCCCAGATTAATCAGGCTATTAATCAGGTATCGCAGGTAGTTCAGACTAACTCAGCAACCAGCGAGGAATGTGCAGCTGCTAGTGAAGAGTTATCAAATCAGGCAATTCATATGAGAGATATGATTTCAATATATAATCTTGGTGTTGACAATCGTGGTTCAAAAAATGAAATGTCATATGAAGCAGTGGAGAATGATATTCCGTCGGTAGAAAATAATTCAAATGAACAGATTATTTCTTTGGGAGATGGATTTGGAAAGTATTAATAGATTAGCCGGCGTTATTTAAGCGTCGGCTTTTTGGCATTAGGTAGTAAATGGAGGCACAATGGACAAAATTGTTGATAAAGATAAAAGAAAAGCAGAATGGACAGCAGTACTGATTTTTACACTTGATGAAATATTTATGATAATGCGTACGGTAGTGTATGACTGGGGATATTTCAGCACATTAGTATTGCTGGCATCATTGATAGGTATTGTAGCGGTCTGTCTGACACAGTGCAAGAGCCTGAATTACAGATCTATTATTTATTCTACAATTATGTCTATGTCATTGTTTATACATGTAACGCAGATGGATACTTTTATGCCAATTGTTATACCTACAGCTACATTCATAATAATTATTGGTGTTCTTGGAGAAATAATAGCTTATGTTCCAGCTTTTTTAGGGTTCACTCTTACCATTTTGTATCATGGAATTGTGGCAGGAACCTTTGATATCACTGAATTTAGTGATTTGTATACATATGTTGTTCCAATTGGAAATATATATTTTTGTTTTTATCTTGGTTACACATGGCTTAGACACAGAACTGAGAATGAAGATAATATCAAAAAAGTAATAGGAAAATTTAAAACTGCTGAGAGAACAAAGGATGATTTCCTTGCCAATATCAGTCATGAAATTAGAACCCCAATAAATACAATTTCTGGTATGAGTGAGATTCTGGCAAAGGAAGATTTGAAGGATGATGTCAGAGAAAAAGTACTTGATTTGCAAGGGGCAAGCCATAATCTGGTTTCTCTGGTGAGTGATATGCTGGATTTCTCTGAGATTCAGTCTGGTAAGCTTGAACTCTCTGAAAATGTATATAACATCACATCAACAATTAATGACATTGTAAATATTGTCAATAATCAGAAGAAGAATAAAAATATTGAATTTATCATTGATATTGATACTAGTATGCCTTCGTTAATAGTTGGCGATGAGCAGAAACTGAAAAGAGCTATGCTCAATATATTGTCTAATGCGGTTAAATTTACAGAAGAAGGCTGTGTGGTTTTGGAAGTGACTTATCGTAAGGAAAGCTATGGAATTAATCTCTGTATAATTATTCGTGATACAGGAATTGGTATAGACAGTGCGCAGCTGCAGAATGTATTTAATAGCTTCAGCATGGTAGATACAAAGCGCAACAGGCAAGAGGGTGGAGTAGGTCTTGGACTTGCAATCGCCCAGGCGATAGTAGAGAAAATGGGAGGCTTCATCTCTGTCAGAAGTAAGAAAAATGAAGGCTCTGAGTTTCAGATTATTGTTCCACAGAAGGTTGAATCCTATGAGCAGATGATAACTATAGAAAATCCTCTCAGATTTAATGTTTTGGTGTATATTGATATGATGCAGTTTTCGGCGTCAAGTGTTAGAAATGAGTATTCCAAAAATATTAGTAATATAGCGGAAAATTTGGCAATCAATGTTCATATATGTCAGAATTTGAATGAGTTAAAGCGAAGAGTTGAAAGAAATTACATCACACATGTTTTTATTACTCTAAATGAATATGTAATGGATGAACACTACTTTAATAATCTGGCACAGAAAACAGGTGTTGTAATTATACTAGAGGAATATGATGATGAAAAAATTCATTCAGATGAAATAATACGTCTGTATAAGCCTTTTTATGCTCTTCCAATCAGTATCATTCTAAAGGGGGAGAAGAAGTACAATAACTTAAACAGAGAGGATATGAATAGAAATCTGTTCACAGCACCATCTGCAAAGGTTTTAATTGTAGACGATAATGCAATCAACCTAAAGGTAGAGAGTGGTCTGATGAAAAACTATCAGTTTAAGATAGAGACTGCATTAAGTGGTAAGGAAGCTCTTGAAAAGCTTGAGTCAAAAGATTATGATTTAGTATTTATGGATCATATGATGCCAGAGATGGACGGTGTAGATACCCTCCATAGGATAAGAGAAAAGACAGGTATTTATTATAGCAATCTGCCTGTTATTGCACTCACTGCAAATGCTGTGGCAGGAGCCAAGGAGATGCTGTTGAATGAGGGCTTTCAGGATTTCCTTGCGAAGCCTATTGAACTTGCAGCTATGCACAGAATACTGGATAAATATTTACCTGACAGCAAGAAAGAGTTTCAGACTGTTTTTGATGAGACTGTAACAGAGAAAAATGTTAGTGTACCAGCAGAGAGTGAAGAGAACCTGCCAGATATTGATGAGAAACAGGGAATTGTATACTGTGGAACTATTGAGGATTTGGAGGAGATACTTAAAATTCACTATGATGATTACACAGAAAATAAAGCTAAAATCCAGAAATTCTATGATGAAAAAGACTGGAAAAATTATGTAATCCTTGTTCATGGGCTCAAGAGCTCTATGAAGAGTGTTGGTATAATGAAATTGTCTAATATGTGTCTTGAACTTGAGTTGGCAGGAAAAGAGCAACGCATAGACTTCATTCTTGCAAATCATGATGCAATGATGGCAGAATATGACAGAACCAGATTAGTTATAGGTAAAAGAATTGGAATAGAAGAAAAAATAAATATAGATTTAACAAATATGCCTGTACTGGAAGAGGAGAAATGCAACGACTTCCTGGAACAGTTTGAAGATGCTGTATATATGTTTGATGAGGACAAGATGAAGTCTATTCTTTGTGAGCTGATGACATACCAGTATCATGGTTTTGCATTATGTGAAAGCTTAGCGCAGCTTCCAAAGAAGGTTGAAAATTCCGATTATATGTCTGCTTTTGATAATCTTAGAAATGTGATGAATAAGCTTAAGGAGAAGGGGGTGTGATTATATGAATGAACAGAACAATACAAAGTCAGATTATACCCTTAGACAAATTCTTATACGCAGATTGTTAATTGTTGGTCTGGTAATTAGTGTACTTACTTCTGTGGAAGATTTAATTGTTTATAAGAGTTTTCTGAGAAGTCTGCCATTGTTTGGCCTGAATTTGGCATTTATATTATGTATTTTTGTGTCAAGAAAATATAATAACGTAGAGTTTGGCGCCAGATTTATTTGTGTTGTCACAGTCTTTTTTGTTTTTCCTTATGTTTTCTTTACCAATGGTGCCATAGAGGGCGGATCATCAATGTGGTTTGTACTCGGCATATTCTATATAATTGGTATGCTAAATGGGGCGGAGATGGTAGCTTATTTGGCCGTTGCAATTGCTATCGATGCTGCGTGTTACATAGTGAGTTATATGCACCCGGAAACGGTTGTTCAGCTTTCGGGAAGACATGCTGTGTATATAGATTCACTGTATGGAGTGATTACTGTGAGTCTGTTTATTGGTCTTGTGACAAAATATCAGATATGGGGGTATGAAAATGCTCGCAAACTCGCCACGGAGCAAAGAGATGAAATAGAGGAATTAGCTAATTCCCGCTCTGTATTCTTTGCGAATATGAGTCATGAAATCAGAACTCCTATAAATACAATTATTGGTCTAAATGAGATGATTATGAGGGAGGAAAACATATCTGATGAAGCTGCTGAGGACGCGGCTAATATTCAGAATGCCAGCAAAATGTTACTCTCTCTTGTTAATGATATTCTTGATATGTCTCAGATTGAGAATAATAAAATGGAAATAGTTGAAGATGATTATTCATTAAAGGATATGATTAGCGAGCTGGTGGATATGATTAGAGTTCGCTTCATTGAGAAGAAAATTGATTTTTTGGTGGATATGGATCCAAACCTGCCTTCTGTATTATATGGTGATGATAAGAGAATAAAACAGGTTGTTCTTAATCTTTTGACAAATGCTGCAAAATATACCAAGGAGGGCAGTGTTAGTTTTTCAATCAATGGAGAGAAAATTGGAGAAGAATTCTGTCGTCTGGAGATTGCTGTAAAGGATACTGGAGTTGGTATTAAGTCAGAAAATCTTGAGGCACTGTTTGATTCCTTTAAGAGGGTGGATAATTCAGCTAACAAGGGAATTGAAGGTACTGGACTGGGACTAGCCATAAGTAAACAGCTTCTGGAACTTATGGGAGGTCAGATTGTTGTAGACAGTATATATACAAAGGGATCTACATTTACAATGATTCTTGAGCAGAAAATAGTGGACCATAGACCTGTTGGAGTAGTAGATTTTATTTCCAGAAACAAAACAGCCAGAAGCTTGTATCATCAGAGCTTTGAGGCTCCAGAGGCAAAGCTGCTTGTCGTTGACGATAACGATATGAATCGAATGGTTGTTGAAAAATTACTGCGTTCTACCAAAATTAAAGTTGATAAGGCTGCCAATGGCTACGATGCACTCAGGCTTACAAAAGTTAATTTTTACAATCTTATTTTAATGGATTATATGATGCCTGAATTGACAGGGGAAGAAGTAACTTCCATGATCAGAAGGCAGGAAAATGGATTGAACCAAAATACTCCTGTAGTAGTTCTTACGGCAGATGCTATGAGTAAGAATGAGAAGAAGTATCTCGAGATGGGCTTTGACGCTTATCTTGAGAAACCATTTAGTGGAATCCAATTGGAAAAAATAATTCTTAGCTTTTTACCTGATGATTTATTGGAGTATAGACTAAATGAGAAGGAAGAATGGGCAATAACACCTACACAATTATCTACCAGGTCGAGACGTCAGAAGAGGATTATACTTACAACAGACTGTAACTGTGATATATCCAGAGATATATATGAATCCTTTGATATTAGAATGATGTATATGTATATATGTACTGACAAAGCGAGATTTAGTGATACAAAGGAGATAAATACAGATAATTTAACCAAGATACTAAGTCATAATGCAGATGCGGTTAAGGTAGCTCCAGCCACTGTTCAGGATTATGAAAATTTCTTTGCTGAATGCCTTCTGGAAGCACAGGATGTTATTCATATATCTGTTGGAAAAACAATTGGTCCAAACTATGGTATTGCATTAGAAGCTGCCCGTGGATTTGGCCACGTACATGTAATTGATTCAGAGCAGACATCCAGCGGAATGGCGCTTATGTTAATGAAGCTTGGAGCCCTTATCAATCAGGGAGCGTCTGTGGATATGGTTCTGGAAAAAGTGGAAGAGCTTAAGACAAAGATTTGCTGCCATGTACTTACTCCTGGTGTGGTAAATGTAAGCAGAGTAAGTAATATGAGGCGTAGAAACAGTATTTTCAACAGCCTGTTTGATTTATTATCTGTGCATTCTGTTACCAGAATAAGCCACAATAGTAACAGGATAGAAGTGCTGATGTTTGGTAAGCTTGAATCATGTTATAAAAAGTTAATTCGTAAATTAATAAAAGAACATAGAAAGATTGACTTTGAAACAGTATACATTAGCCATGCCGCTATTCCTTTAAAGAATCAGAAAGAGATTCTGGAGGAAATAGACAGAAGTGGCAGATTTGACAATGTACTTCTGGAATGTTGCTCAGTTTCAAATGCATGTTATTCAGGACTTGGAACTCTTGCTGTGGCATACTTGAAGTATTAAATTAAGAAAATATGAAAAGAGATATAAGTAATGCATGATGAATTGACACAAAATGACATAAAGAAAATGGAGGAGGAAATAGAATACAGAAAGCTTGTTGTGAGAAAACAGGCACTGGAGGATGTGAAGGTTGCGAGAGCGCAAGGAGACTTGAGTGAGAATTTTGAGTATAAGGCGGCTAAGCAATTTAAGAATCAGAATGAGAGCCGAATTCGTTATCTGGAGAAAATGGTGAAGACTGCTGTTATTATATCTGATGAATCAAAAGAAGATGAAGTTGGTATGTTTAACACTGTTGATGTGTATTTTGAGGATGATGATGAGATAGAGACTTATAAGATAGTCACAACTGTCAGAGGTAATTCTCTCAAGAATCTTATTAGCAAAGAATCTCCATTAGGTGCGGCAATCTTTGGTCACAAGGTGGGAGACCGTTGTGAGGTAAAGGTCAGGGATGACTATTCATACTTCGTTGTCATAAAGAAAATTGAAAATACAGTTGATGATGGAAGCGATGAGCTTAGAAAGTTTTAAAGGTGGCAGAAAAGGGGATTAATAGATGGCAAAAAAGAATCTTGCTGGACAGCTTAATATGTTTGATGTTTTCCGTGAACTGGAGAATAATATGGAGACGGCTGGCGAAGTTGAGATGGTTTCCCTTATGCCAGAGACAGAGCCAGCTGTGCAACATGACCACGGTGTGAAACCTCAGAAGAAGAGGGAACCTGATTGTATACAAGAAGAGGATGATATGTCTCTGAAGACTATATCAGGGACAGCTATCGATGAAAATAAAACAGTTGAGAATGAAGTAGTTGAGAATAAAACAGCTGAGAATGAAACGGCTGAGAATGAAGTAGTTGAGAATAAAACAGCTGAGAATGAAACAGTTGAGCATAAAATAGAAGATATTGATATAAAAGAGCATGAAATACATACAAATGCGACAGAAAAAATCTCAGATGTTGCCATGCACCGCGAAAAACATGATGCAGATGGCAATGTGATTGCAGAGATATCATATATCAACTATAATAAAGTTCTCATACGAAGAAAAGGACACGATGACATACTAAAATGTTTTGATAATTCACATGACGCAGTAGATTACTATGTGGAGAATATGAATTTAAATAATTTGGTGTAAGTGTCAAAAAGTAAGTACAACTTGGAGGAACAGAAATGATTGAAGGTAATAATGAAGAAGTGAAGTCAAAGAAGGAAGAAGGTGCAAAGAAGGAGGCAGGTGCAAAAAAGCTGGATCCTGTCATGCTTGTATGTCTGATTATTGGAGTTGCATTAATTATTTTTGCTATTGTAAAGCTTATCATGATTGGACTTGAATATCAGGTATCAGAGAATGAGTATAAGGATATAGCAAATACATATGTTGAAGTAAAAAAAGATGTAAATATCTCTGATGTAAATGACACAGAAGAGGATACTATAGAGTGGTATGAGCTTGCTACAGTAGATGTAAAGGGATTACAGGAAAAGAATCCTGATGTATGTGGATATATAATGTTTGAAAACGAAGATATAAGTTATCCAGTATTACATGCTTCAGACAATGACTATTATCTTCATAGAACCATAGAAAAAACAGAGGCAAAAGCTGGTTCTATATTTGTTGATTGCGGAAATACTTCAGATTTTGAGGATGCCCACACAATTATTTATGGACACAATATGAAAAATTTAAGCATGTTTGGAAGACTAAGATACTATAGAACTGATAAGGATTATTATGATGATCATCAGTATTTTCAGTTGTTTGTAGATGGTGCAGTGTATAGATATCAGATATATGCTTACAAGGTTGTTGAAGATGGCGCATATATATATCAGCTTTATTATGATGGTGGTGAGGATTTCGCAGAGTTTGCTAATAAGATTGGTTCACAATCCAGCCGCAATACAGGAATTGAAATCGGACCGGATGATAAAATAATAACTATGTCTACCTGTACTGGAAATGATGAAGAGCGATTTGTTGTTTCGGCAGTACGTGTGGATCAACATTATTTTGATGTTGATGAAGATGAAACAGAAACAGAGACAGAAGCAGAAGGAGAGTAACAGCTATGACAAAAGAGCAGTCGCTAGTACATGATCTTACAGAAATGATAAAGGATACTAAGGCTGGAAAAGTAAATTGGAAGGTTATTTGTCAGACCACTGAGTACAATGATATTTCTACAAAACCAACAACAGTGGAGGATGATGTCACATGGATTGTTGATGAATGTTATGTGTCATATGAGTGTGAATACAAAGGAAAAACCTTTGTGATGATTTCTTATGAGATGATTCACTCAGCAGGCGACAAGAAAAATACAACAAATTTAATTTTTCTTCCACCGCTTGGAATTAGGTATTTCGATATTAATGTATTATTGCCATATTCAGTAGAAGCGGACAAAATGCTTGTCTATGAAGTAAATCAGTTGTGGTTGACTATTCTGGATATGTATAAGAACAAGGCAGAAAATGTAAGCCTTGATGTAAGCCCAAGAGAGCTTGTGATAGAGTAGCTGCTGGGAAAAAAATCTCTATTTAGTTTATTTCAATCTTGGGAGTCTCTTTATAGGGCTGCCCTCTTTGGTATTACACAAGCAAAAAATAAAGACATATGTTTCCTCGAAAAAAATTACAAGTTTGTTCCGCGTATCTTTTACGGATAGTTGGCTGAGAAATGTGCATATACTATACTTTTTGAGCCGCGGAACTGTTGTAATTTTGTTTCTCGGAAATATATGTCTTTATTTTTTATGTACAGTTAACGTAGGGCAGCCAGTAAAGAAAACGAACAAGCCTTGAAATAAACTGGGAGTAATAGCGAGGGCTGCCCGCGTAAACCAAAATTAAAGACAAGCATATATATTTATGAGAAACAATTTTTCAACAGTGCCCTGGCTCACAGTCTTATTATTTCGCTTGTCTCAGCCAACTATCCGTGAAAGAACCAGGGCACAAACTTGAAAAATTTTTTGAATAAATGTATATGCTTGTCTTTATATTGCGTTGTCCATCGAGGGGCAGCCCCCTATAAAAGGCAGTCCTCCATATCATAAATTATCTTTTTGGTATCCTCAAGGCTTATATTGAGAGCATTAGCAATTTTCTTTAAATCGTCAAATTCCAGTTTTGATTTTCTGATTTCTTTTCCTGTGCTTATTTTGTTCCTGACAGTTCCTGCGGAGGTTTGTATTTCCTCGAAGGACGATGAAAGCTTTGTGCGGTCATATTCCATATATCTGACACCTCTAGTTGTAGTATGTCTGAAAAATAAATCAGTGAATAACTCTTTTTTTGATTTTTCACAGAAACATTTAAGGAGTACTCCAGGCCTGTTTTTTTTCATGTAAATAGGCTGGAAGAACACGTCAAGAGCCCCGGCATCAAGTAATACTTCCATGGCATAGCCAAGTTCCTCACCTGTCATATCATCCAGATTGCAGGAGATTTCCAGAATGTGATCAATGAGATAATCTTCACAATCTGAGGAGAAGTGTTTTGCACTATTTGTATTTGTGTCGGCGAGATTTCCATAAAAAATTCTCACTGCATTGGCAATATCAAACTCTTTATTGCCTATGCCATATCCAATTTTCTTAATATTCATAGTTGGCATATCGCAAAATTCATCTACAAAATGCCTTAAAATAGCTGCACCTGTTGGTGTACAAAGTTCAGTGTCTATTGAACCTGTGTAATATGGAATTTGTTGTAATATCTCGGCTGTTGCTGGGGCAGGAACAGGGAGTACTCCGTGTGCACATTTTACGGTTCCATTTCCCACATGGATAGGACTGCATATGATTTTATCCGGATTAATATAGGAGATAAGAATACAGCATCCCATAATATCCACCATAGCATCCAGAGAACCTACTTCGTGAAAATGAATATTTTCCAGAGAAGTATTGTGAACCTTGGCCTCAGCATTACCAATTATCTCGTAAATTGATAGTGCATTATGCTTTACGTTATCATCTATATCCATATTTTCGATAATATGCTTTACAGAGTCATAGCTGTAATGATTGTGGTAATGATTGTGATTATGATTATGATAGTGATCTTGATTAATATTATGATTATTATCATGGGTAAAATTACAATCATGATGATTGGTGCTGTTTGACTCTTGTATATGCACATGAATTTTTTCGTTTTCATGTAATGTGTTATCAAGGGGACTTTCTTCGATTCCCATAACTTTAACATGAATGTGAGAACCACAGATTCCACACGTTTTTTTATTTTCTACATCTATTTGGATGTCACTGCCAAATAGTCTGTTTATAGTATTAATAAATTTTGACTGTTCCTCGTCAGATAGTAATTCGAACAGAGCAGACATAAGCATATCCCCAGCTGCCCCCATTTTGCATTCTATATAAAGTGTTTTCATAGTAACCTCGCAATATATTATTTTGTGTATTTTTCCCTTAGAAGATTATAACTCACAATAGGAAATTTGTCTTGGCAATGTGCACAAATTTGGGAAACGAATTTTGTTGAAGTAGTTTCTTGAAAATTATTTATGTACTTGTTACAATGTGAATGTGGAAACTTAATATTTAAAAATAGTTTCCGACAAGGTATATAATTGGTACAGAAAGCTGGTGCAAAAATGGATAATAAAGAGAAAATTTTGGAAGCTACAATTAAGGTTTTTAACCGAAAAGGTCTTAAGTTTACTATGGACGACATAGCTTCAGAACTTTCAATGAGTAAGAAGACTATCTATACAGTTTTTAGAGATAAGGAATCCTTATTTTATCAAATGGTTGATTTCTGCTTTGATAAGATTAAAGAAGGTGAAGATGAAATCATAAACGATGATTCATTATCAACTGTAGAGAAAATAAGAGGTGTATTATCTGTTCTTCCAGCAGGGTATAAGGATGTGGATTTCAGACAGCTATATTTGCTGAAGGATAAATATCCTAATATTTATGCGAAGGTTGAGGAGAGACTTGAAACAGGATGGGAAAAAACAATTAATCTGATTAATCAGGGAATAGAAGAAGGGTGTATCAGACCATTCAATGTTTGCCTGTTAAAAATTATGGTTGAGGCTACAATTGAGCAGTTTTTCCAGAGAGATATTTTGATTAGAAATCAGATTACATATGCAGATGCGTTAGAAGAGGTTGTAGATGTACTGGTTGATGGAATCGTAGTGAGGTAGACACATGGCAAGAATTTACTTGAATGATAATTGGACTTTTTTTGAAGATGCATTGAATTCAGAAGGAATTTCAGTTCGCATTCCACATACTACAAAGGAGGTGCCTTACAATTATTTTGATGAGCACGAGTATCAGATGGAATGTTTTTATCGCCGCAAAATATTTGGTGATGAAGCCTGGAAGGAAAAACGAGTGTTTATCACTTTTGAGGGTGTGGGACATTCGGCTGAGGTTTATCTAAACGGAAAAAAAGTAGGAGAACATCATTGCGGATACACTGCATTTACAGTGGAACTTACAGATACTCTCAGATTCGGGCAGGAAAATGAGCTTGAGGTAAAGGTTGACAGCAGAGAGAATCAGAATGTGCCGCCATTTGGATTTGTAATTGATTATATGACTTTTGGTGGAATATACAGGGATGTGTATATGGAAGTTAAAAATCCTGAATATATAGAGGATGCCTTCCTTATGTCAAAGTCTGTCAATGTGAAGTGCAATCAGGCGGTTCTTGAAAGCCAGATTACGTTATCTTTTGATAATTGTTCCGGAGGAGAATATGAAATTCGTCAGCTTGTTGACGGCAAGGAAGTTGTGAGAAGTGCTGTTTCAGGAAGAAAAATTAAGCTTACATCGGACTCCATGGATGTTGATTTGTGGGATATCGATTCCCCATCACTCTCGTTGGTTACTACAGAGCTCCTCAAAAATGGTCAGGTGATAGATTCTGTAGAGTCAAAATTTGGTTTTAGAAAAATTAATTTTACAGCAGAAGGCTTTTATCTCAATAATAAAAAGGTTAAGCTCAGAGGCTTAAACAGGCATCAGAGCTACCCATATGTGGGCTATGCAATGCCTGAGTCAATGCAGAAATTAGATGCAGATATTTTGAAAAATGAACTTGGCTGTAATGCGGTTAGAACATCCCATTATCCGCAATCTCACTATTTTATAGATAGATGTGATGAACTTGGACTTCTTGTGTTTA
>CAMFPD010000022.1 GCA_945971355.1 uncultured Lachnobacterium sp. | reverse complement strand
TATCAGATATTCTATTCTCAATCTTTGCTGCCACAATATTAGCAGCCGCAAGTCCCGCAGTACCAATGAGAATCGCTCTTATACTCTGAGGTGTTCTGTGCAGTGCACCTCCTACTAGTAAAGCTATAAATGCAATCTCATGATCTGATGGCATATGTCCTGTGTACTCTTCATATACTCTGGAAAGTGTAAAACAGGTTGCAAATATTCCAGAATACATCTCTGTAATATCCTGAAGAAATGGATTTGTCACCTCTATTCCATACCTAGTCCTTATGAGGGATGAAGGTGCAAAACTCTCTATGCTGGTAATGAGCAACTCATTTTCAATCAGATTAATTCCCATTATCTGGGACAGATACTCTAAAATTGCCCTGCCAAATTCCTTTGCCTCATCTGAATAACGATCGGTAGCATTTCCCTCCTGAAGAGTGGATGAATCCAAAAGAATTCTCACATAATCAACTTCCCCGGCAGATAGTTTGATTCCAGCAAGTTTTTCGATTATCTGCACTACTTCATACACTGTTTCATCCCATATCTCAGTGACACTCTCTTCCTCATTGTCACTTGTCTTGGACAATGTGTCACCAAATATATGTCCATTTGGGCTTATTTTCAGCGGATTCTCGTTTTCTTTGGACAATCTGTCACCGACTGCGATCCCAGCCTCCAGCATATGTCCGTTTCTAAGGCGAAACAGTTGAATTGTCAGGTATTCTACCAACATTTGCGCTGAATAATCAGTGTAGAGTACTCCATGTTTTCCTTCTATATGATGAAGAATATCTATTGCATCCTGATAGTTTTTTTGAGAAAAATTGTCAACCCACAATGCACTTTCTTCCTCTGGAATTCTATGGTCATACGTAGCCTCATCGCCTCTGTTTTCAAGGGAATAATAGCTCATATGCCTCAGTGCTTTCCTTATGGCAAACTCTTCTCCGTTGACTGAAATTCCATGTCCTGCTGTTTTGGTGACAGATATTCCAAAGCTTTCCAACTCTGACTCAAGAACCCTGATATCATCATTTATCACATTCTTACTTACTGATAATTCCTCGGAAAACAAAGCCACCGTATATGTGTCCCATCCACTGAGCAGAATATATGCTATATAGTTTACGCGCTGCTGCTGAGACAGAGCCACTGCCTTGTTGTGAAGTAACTTCTCCAAATCAGCTATCTGTTCTTCAGTAAAATCAGCAATAAAACCTATGCCTGGTGTTCTATTCAGCACCATAGCCTTTTTTGCACAAAAATCAGAAACCTCCTTGATATAGGTTTTGACACTTCTCTCAGACACCCCAAGACTCAGAGCCAGAGCTTTTGAAGTAATCGGTCTGTGATTATTTTCTATTAGCTTTTCAACTACTGCCAACCCTCTCTCTGATAACACTGACATATCTCCTGACCTTCATAGTATTAAAAAACGCCGCTCACATAAATAATTTACTCAGTCAATCTGGAAATAATTTCTGAGCAGATTTCTCCCTTGGTTTTTCCATCTGTAGAAACTTTTATATCGTAGGCGCTCTCGTAAAAATCCCTTCTTTTCTCCATAAGCTCACTTATGTACTCTACGTTCATGTGACCATTTAGAAGTGGCCTGTCCTGCCCATTTTTAACTCTCTCAAGTATAGTCTCTGGCGTTGCTGTGAGAAAAACAATCTTGCCACTTTTTTTCATATTTTCTACATTCTGTGGTCTTATTACAACTCCGCCACCGCAGGATATAATGGATGCCTCCTGATTTCCCAAATCCTCTACAAGCTTACTCTCTATATCCCTGAAACCATTCTCGCCATATTTCTCAAATATATCATTTATGGACATACCCTGTTCTTCAACAATTCTTTCGTCCATTTCCACAAGCTCCATGCCAAGCTCCTTCTGTAAGCCTCTTGCAATTGTGCTTTTTCCTGCTCCCATAAAACCTATAAGAAATACATTAAACCCTAATTTTTCAGCCATAACTTCCTCTTTCTCTTAAATTTTCTATTCGCTAAAGAACTTCTCTCTAACCTCTTCCACTGGCATATCACAACCAGTGTGGAGCTTAAACGCTGCAACCCCCTGCCACATAAGCATTCCCTTACCACCTACACAGGTACAGCCTGCTTCCTTAGCTTCTTTAAGCATCTTTGTTTCTATTGGATTGTAAACTGCATCACATACTACAAGTCCCGGTCTAAAAGCGGCAAGATCCTTTACAACACTTTGGTCATCCATTGGTTTCATTCCGACTATTGTTGCATTTACAAATATATCACTGTCCTGAATCTCTGCTGTCATCTTTTCTACATCATCGATATCATACACATTTACTTTGATTCCTGGAACATTACTCTCAATCTTCTTTGCTGTCTGAAGTGTTCTTTCAAAAAATGCATCTTTCTTATTGAAGATTGTAATTTCTCTCGCTCCATCCAGGGCACACTGACACTGAATGGCTGTGGCTGCACCTCCACCTCCTGCAACAGCTAACTTTTTACCTTTTATATCAATTCCATGATCCTTAAGGTTTGCTACAAAACCTGTTCCGTCTGTGTTATGACCAATCAACCTTCCATTGTCATTCACAATAGTATTGACTGCACCGATAAGCTCTGCGGCTGGTGAGAGCTCATCCATGTATTTTACAGCAATGTTTTTCCCTGGCATTGTTACATTTCCGCCCTTCATATTAAAAAGACGCATAGCGTTAATTGCCTGCTCCATCTCGTCTTCCTTTACATCGAGTGCAACGTAAATGTAGTCTAGCCCGAGCTTTTCGTAACTATAATTATACATTGCCGGCGAGCCTGAATGACTAACTGGCGAGCCCAAAAGTGCAAGCAATCCTGTATGTCCTGTAACTGTATTTCCCATAACTTTTCTCTCCTATATCATGTTTTGTAATATATTTTTTATTTACTATATTCTCCAATATCTACAGATATTTAAGCAGCTCATCTGGTCTGTCAATTAAAATCTGTGCACCATTTTCTTTCAAAAACTCTCTGTCCCTAAATCCCCAGGTCACAGATATACATGGCATTCCGGAATTCTTTGCCGTCTGAATATCCACATCAGAATCTCCGACATAAATACAATCGCAAGCCTCTACACCTAACTCTCTCATAGCTTTTAACACAGTGTCTGGGGCTGGCTTTCTCGCCACGTTCTCCATCTCACCAATAGCTGCAGAAGTGTACTGTCCGAAGTATTCCTCGTTCAATTCCTTCACTGCAAAATCTATCTTGTTAGATACGATGGCCATTTTAACATCTCTGGCCTTAAGCTCCTCCATAAGGGGAAGTATCCCCCTATATGCTCCTGTATTTTCCTTGCAGTGTTCTCCATAATATGACTTAAACAAAGCGAATGTCTCCTCAAACTTTGGATTACTATCCCCCTCTGGCACAGCGCGAAGCATGAGGTTTCTCACTCCATTGCCCACAAATCTTCTGACCTCATCAAGGGTTCTCTCTGGCATATCCATAGTTCTAAGTGCATAATTTACTGCATTTTTTAAGTCTTCAAGTGTATCTAACAGTGTACCATCTAAATCAAAAATAACTGCCTTTATTCGTTTCTTTTCTGATACTTTTTCATAAGTGCTCTCAAACTCTTCCTTGCCCATAATCGTCACCTGTCCTTCTCTCGTCACAATAATATCGCCCTTCTTACCGGAAATGTACACTGCATCATCTCTGTTTACAAACAGCTTCACTTTGTTCTCAATCCTTGCAGCCTTTACATGTCGTGACATTTTAGGAATACAAACCTTCATATGGTTTTTAAGATTTATGGATTTACCAGTAGAATTACTTCTTACAATCACCGGTTCCTTGGAATCTGTAAACTCATATTCCCATTTTGGGTATGCTCTAAAATGCTTTTCAAAATCAGACTGAGTAAATTCTTCTATTTCGCAGTCACCATAGATTACAAGAATTGAGTCATCACTTACGGTTACATCCATATCTTTATTGTCATCTATGGTTCTGATTTTAATGATTTCATTTAAATTTGCAAGTTCAACTGTTGGAATATATCCAATAGGCACTATTCTGGATTCATATTCCTCCATATTATAATTTTGTAAATTCTCATCAAATCCATATATGACAGAAGTATTTTCAAAATATTCAAGAGCTCTCTTTTCAATTATAGTCTTGATAGCTGAATCTGATGGCCTTTCATATCTGCCATCATCACTCACAACCATTCTCGGTTTAATATTATTCTCTGCACAAATTTGTTCATATATAGGCTTAAACCTGTCTATGCTTATAAATCCTCCGGCTTTTCTCAAATGTCCACCACCGGAACCTACACCTGCACAAATATCTGCTGCCATGTCACTGGCTTTTATTTCCCTGACACAGCTTCGCACTGACAGCTTAACTCCATTTTGAAGAACACAAAACACCACTACGGCATCAATCGCATCAACTTCTAATACCATGTCACTAATTATTCCAAGTACATTGGGATCACATGGTGCAGCCTTTACAATGGCAATTCTCTGCTCCTCAATATAATCACATTTTAACAGGGCTGTCCCTGCCACTTCAAGCTCCTCTAAAGACATATTGCTATTCTTGAAGTGCGCAATGATTACATCATCAAAGCTTACATTATCTCTAAGTTCCTTATCCAGAGGCTGTGAAATCTCTGTTAGTCCTCCGGTGTCTGTATACAATCCATAGTACAACGCGGTTGATAACTTCTTATCCTCTGATAAATCATATCCCTCATCGATTAACATACTCCATACCAGTGTAGAGCATGATCCCAGTCTCTCTCTCACTATGGAAAGCTCTGGCAACTGGGTTGATTCGATATGATGATCGATTACTGCAACTTTCTTAGCCTTAAATTTTGTCACGTTTCCAGCGCCATACTGACAGTCCACTGTGACAAGAAGCTCCGCCTCTTCCAGCTTGTCTACATGATGAACTGGAATATCCAGCTCATTTATCATCAATACAAGATTACTCTTTCTGATAATATTTCTTCCGCCATATACAAACTCAGCCTTCTTACCCTTGCTCTCTAAATACTTCAACACAGCATATCCACTGGCCAACGCATCTGCATCTGGATTGTCGTGACATTGTATAGTTATCTTTTCATAATTAAGTAAATCGCTTAATTTCATGGTAAATCTGTCCTTATATTTCACTTATTGCTTTTTTCACAACTACTCTGACGGATACGGGAAAAATATTTCACTTCTATTATCATCATCAAACATTGCATTATACTGTAAAATCTTATACTTTTCTATCCACTGTGCTTCATCCTGCGAAGCATCCTCAATATGAATATATTCTCCTGCCGCCTTGGAATAGTATCCCCTTGCATTTATGGCAGGAATCTCCTGCTGCAATTCTGCCAAAAACTGATTGTATGGTGGAAGACTTATATTTGCCCTTTCCAAAGTCATTGTTGACAAGTAATTCAGACTCGTTATATCCACAGTTTCCTCTGGAGTGTCATAATTCGTCCATATAAAGAATGGAACAGTATATAAATTTTCCAATTCATTCTCCGATAATCCAGAGAGACCTTTTCCGTTTAAAAGCTTAATAAACTTAGAATTAAGTCCAGGCTGATGATCTCCAAAAAATACTATTTCAACCGGTTCATCCACACTATTAAAATATGTTATCAGATTCTGTAATGCCTTATCGCTCTCTCTTAGCAATGACAGATACTGATTGGCGTCTGTATATGAATATCCTATCTTGTATATCTTTTCATCAAAGTTCTCATAGCTGTCACCATATCCGCCATGATTTTGAATTGTCACACCAAATATAAACAGATTCTCATCATCCGCCTTTGATTCGTATCTTTCTATAATTCCATCGAATAGTTCCTGATCTGTTATATATTCCCTAAGAATATTACTCTGGTCAAAATCATCTATAAAATGCATCTCATCAAAACCCATTGTAGGATAAATACTATTTCTGCTCCAGCCAGTCTCATAATATGGATGCATTGCCACGCAGGTATACCCCTTGTTAGCCAAAGTCGACACTAATGAAGCTGGTTTATCATCAATATACTGCTGATAGACCACGGATCCTTCTGGTAAAAATGCCATGGAATTGCCTGTGAGATACTCCCATTCTGAGTTTGGAGTCTTTGCCCCATACACAGATGCCAGAGCATAACCCTTTGTAGTGTTTTCATACAAGGAATCATAAAATGGTGTAACTGTTGCATTAGTATCAAAATCACCAATCACTGTCAAGTCAGCATAAGACTCACTCATAATCGCAATTATTGTTGGTTTTTTCTCTCCGCTTACTGATATACCTGCATCTTCACTAGTATTTGCACTTTCAATACTTTCGCTTCCAACACTACTTTGCATATCCACATCATTATTATCTGCATTATTATCTGCACTATTATCTGCAACTTCACTTATTTCTGTATTTAAATAGCCCTCTTCAGTACTTGGAATTGCTTCTACAGTTTCAATAGATCCGCTACTGCTTCCAATTTGATTCTTCTCATCCGAAATCCTGCAGTATTCCTTCTCCAGCTCCTCAATCACCTCATTACAGTAACCTTCTGGTGCACCGACAAAGCTATCTCTGACTCCCAATGCAAAATTGAGAAGAAAACCATTTCTATAAGTGCCCTTCATCTCCCATGTTTCGGTGATAACCCCCACCGAATTCACTGAAACTATCACCACACAGGCCACACTTGACAATACGGTCAAAATTCTCATCTGCCACGGTTTCTCAAATTTTACGGAAAGCTTTCTCATAAATGAGATAAATAAAATAGATGCCAAAATCACATAGCATGCCTTATCATTGAGATAAAAATTGTATTTACCTGCTACGCTGAGTCCAGTCTTTGCCGATTGAAGGTCCGCGATTGTAATTTCATTTCCTCTAAATGCGTACACAAAATAATCTACAAATCCAAAACCAAGCAAAAGCACATGGGAGATAATACATGAAATTGCAGGTTTTTTCGCAAATGTTTGTACAATAAAATACACTGCAAGTACAATCAGGAAATTATAAAATAATTTTTCCCCTGTTGTCTTTGCAAAGTCCTCTGCATCTAATAATAAATACTGGATTGAATACATGGTAAGGGTTGCCCCACCTGCAAACATCATAAGCATCCACACCCATGGTAGCTTCTCATTCAACTCAATCTCTAAGCTTCTTATCAAATAATACAAAACCAAAAAAACTGCTAAAACCCACCATTTGTAGTGGGCTTCAAAAAATAAAACTGTTGCAATAATGAGAATCACCAAAAAAAATATATTGTTTCTCCTATTGTATTTCAAAGATATTTTCATATTATACGCCTCACTTATGTTCTATCTTACAACAAAAAAAACATAGTGTACACTGGGAATTTGTTTACGAAATAGGGATTTGCAGTATAATGATATATGAAAGCTAAACAAGGGAGGATCTATTATGCCTGGATTTACAACACACTATCTATTCGGTGTTGATGCATATAAAAAAATCAAAAGCAGAAGTATAAGGAAGAACCTGTATTTCAATCACAGTGCATATGCACTAGGTTTACAGGGACCAGATGTATTTTTCTATTATCTGCCTTCATATCTGCTCCATAAGGAAAACTTAGGTGCTCTGGCACACAGCACAGACACAGGAGCATTTTTTGCATACTTACTGGAAAGCAGAAAACAATTTATTGGAAATCCTAGAAATCTTGCTGTTGCAGATGCATATATCACCGGTTTCATGGGCCATTACACCTTAGACTGTGCAGTTCACCCTTATGTCTATGCGTTTACCTCATATGACCCTGCCACACCACAGAAAAATACAGAGTATTTTGGACAGCATGCATATTTTGAAACTGATTTGGACTGTGAACTTCTTGCATACAAAAAAGGCCTTGCTCCATCAGAGTTTCACCAGAATGCAACCATCACACTTACCAGGCGTCAGCGCAAGGTGATAAGTCAGATGTTATGCTATGCCTACAACAATACCTACCCAGGAATCGGCGCCACCAAATCTCAGATTTCAAGCGCCACTCACTGGATGAGAGTCGGTACAAGAGCAGTAAATGATCCTACTGGCCAGAAGAAGGTCCTGGTTCGCTTTATTGAAAGCCTTGCTTTGGACAGACCTTTTATTTCTGCCATGCTTCCAAGTGACAGATATCAGTTTGTAGCCGATCCAATGAATCTGGAGCATAAAAAATGGATTCATCCTTGGACTGGCCAGTCCTCAAATGAATCCTTTATAAATCTCTATAAAAAAGCACTTGAACTGTATACGCTTCGTATTGAACAGTTCTATAAGCTTATTAAATCTGGAAATTCCAGCGATAACGAAGAACGAGAGTTCCTCAATGCCTATGGAAACCGCTCTTTCCTAAGCGGACTTCCACTTCGATAAACGAATTACACACTCTGCCAGTGTCATTATTAATATTGTAAGCTTTACAATGCTCATAATGACACTGGCAGATATTTTTATTCCTCGTCCATCTCCATATATGCTTTGGAAATTTTTTCATAATCCAGCTTGTTTGCAATCTTCTCCACAGTGAAATCATCTTCTGTAATCTTTGCCTTGTAAATAAAGAGACCATCCTCATTGATTGTATCTCCTTCGATTAGTGCACCCACAACATAGTGCTTATGTTCGAAGTCAAACTCATCAACAACTGCAAGCTCAACCTCTTCTCCCTCCTTGTTTGTCACTGTAAAAGTTGCATATTCCTTGAAATCTTCCATATCTTCACCTCGTGTCCATAATATTATTCAGACTTTCTAATTTTACAGATTCCCTGCGTCATTGTTCCCATTGGACAGAAGCTGCACCATGTTCTAGGCTTATAGAGAACCATAACCACAAGACCAATGCTTCATTTAAACTTCCCCAAAAAGGAAAATACTGACCAATATCATATGTTTTTTTACTCATAATGTTACCCATTAACTATTACTTGCAATTTCCCGTGTTTAAATTTATCATTATCCTATGTTTAAAAAGGAGGAGTTTTTAATGCGTGTAAAATGTGAGTACTGCCACGGCGAAATGGATGATAAATCACCTTATTGCCCTAACTGTGGCGCACCTAACCACAATATTCACCAGACTGTTGATGGCACTCCCAAAACTATCGAAGAACTAAAGCAGTGGTATATAAAACGTAATCTTCCACCCGCTGAAACCACTCGCTTCTTTATTGGAGTAGACTACAAAAAACCAAAAGCTTTTGGTATATACAAGGATAGCAACACTGGTGAATTTATTGTATACAAAAATAAAGCAGACGGCTCAAGAGCCATCAGGTACCAGGGATGTGACGAAGCTTATGCTGTTAATGAACTTTACATGAAGCTTAAGTCTGAAATCCTAAACCAAAAAGAACTTAATTCCCAAAAAAGGAGCAATGCATCTCAACGTGATGTGAAAGGAACGTTAACAACTATTGGAATAGTTGTCGCTTTCATTGCCATCCTTTTTATTCTAATAATTATAGATGATTTCTTTAATGGCTTTGGTATTTCCTTTGGAATATGTATTGTTGCTTCACCTATAATATTTGTTCTGCTGTCATCCTATCTACGTGATAAGGGCATATTTGATACAACATCCACAAACCGCCGGGGGATTCTCTCCTTTGTAGTGGTTTTTATCGCAGTTTTTTGTATTTTGTTTGCACCAATCCACAGCTACAGTACAGCAAAATACTATGTGCAGGATTCATCTGATGAAATCTACTGTAAATACCACAATGACTGGTATGTATATGACTACACAAATAATTTGTACACTGCAACGGATAAACCTGTAGATGCTGTCAAAACTCCAGTTTCCTCTCTATATACCGAAAACGATGACTGGAACTACTCATCCTTCACAGAATTCAAGGATTCAGGCAGCTACGATTACTACTATCCTAGTTCAAGCGACAGTGACAGTGATTATAATTGGAGTTCCTCTGATTCCTGGGACAGTAGCGGAACTGACTGGAATAGTGATTGGTAATCTATTTACACTATATCAAAATCGGTTTCCGCATTTCGGACAAAACTCAAAATCTTCAAATGTCTCGAAACCGCAGTGTTGACATCTTTTAGAGCATCTTTCCCATGAATTAGTATTTATTCTGGTCAGGTGCTCTGGAAGAATCTCAACAGCCTCTCCCCTTGCGATTCTCTTTCCAATTTCTGGGTCCAGTTCATACCTTGTATTACAGCAGCTGGTCTGTACATAATATTTCTTATTCCACTTTAAACATGGGATAAAGAAGATTGACAGCACCATATATGTCATAAATACCTGATATCTGCCATACCTCCCACAGTCACTGCATATTATCTGCTGATTATAGTCAAAATCCTTTCGACCATCCATAATGCCCATCATAAAAAACATAATACTATTCCTACTTTATTCTAACCTTTGTTGCGAACTTATCGGGCGGAAGCATACTCTTATAATGAGCCATATACAAAGCCTCAACCTCTTCCTTACTGTGTGGCCTATCAATCAATAGTTCTATAACAATAAAATCAACGCCAAAGAGACTTGTCTTTGCACCTGTTTCCCTATAACCATTTCTAAAATAGAAGCCCATTCTTCTCTCTCGAAGTTGTCTCTCTTCATCCGACTTAGCAAAATCAGGGTCCTCAACTTCACCTATAATACTGTTTGCATCCTTATAATATTCTGCACAATATTCTAAAAATTTAGAACCATAGCCCTTGTTTCTGTTATCTCTTGTCATTGCAAGGAAATCAAATAAGTAATCTTTATCCATCTTATAAAAGAATGCATATCCAAGGATTTCTTCCTCCTCCATAAGCCCCAGACACTCATACACCCCCTTGTCCATAGCTTCTAAAATCATAGACAATGGTTTTCTCTCATCATCTGGGAAATCAAACATCATACTTGTCTTATAAATGAATTCTACCTGCTGTTTTGTCAAAATTTTCACATTCATAATTCACACTCTCAATTACCTATATAATAATAATTAGATATGGAAACATTTCTGAATAGCCTTTTGTTCACCGAGCACAAGCAGAGTCTTAGTCTCAGACATCACTGTATCTGGGAGCACCGTCATATTCATCTCTCCATCTTCCTTTGTCGCCATTATATTAATTCCGTATTTTCTACGGATATCAAGCTCTGCAACTGTTTTACCAACCCATTCTTCTGGAATTGCCACCTCAAATATGGCATGGCTGTCATCTAATTTTATGTAGTCCAATATGTGATCTGAGGTGTATCTGATTGCTGTCCATTTTGCAATCTGTTTCTCCGGATTAACCACCTCGTCTGCTCCATTTCTAAGCAAAAACTTTGCCTGTACCTCTCTGTTTGCCCTTGCAACAACCAATTTTCCACCAAGCTCCTTCAATAGTGAAGTTGTCTCCAGAGAACTTTGGAAATCACTACCTATAGTGACTACACACACATCAAAATTATTGATTCCAAGAGAGTTCAAAAACTCTTCATTTGTGCTGTCGCCGATAAGTGCATCTCTAACTATTGGAAGTGCTTCATTCACTCTGTCCTCATTTTTATCTACTGCCAACACCTGATGACCTAACTCTCTAACCTGCTTTGCCACCATTGCTCCAAAATTTCCTAATCCAATAATTAATACTGATTTCATTTTAGTTAATCTCCTTATCCCACCATAATATTTTCAACCGGATATTTAGATGTATACAAATCTCTACGAGAAAATGCTGCATAAATCAATGTTAGTCCTCCAACTCGGCCAAAGAACATTAATAGTATCAATACAATCTGTGAAATATATCCCAGTTCTGGTGTTATTCCAAGGGTCACACCTACAGTTCCAATTGCCGATATTGTTTCAAACATACACTCTGTCAATGAAAATCTTTCCACCGCACTTATTATAAATGCGCCAATCATAGAGAATGTTATGTACATAAAAAATATAGTTGCCGCATTTTTCACTACAGAATCTTCTATACGTCTTCCAAAATAATTTGCATAATTTCTTTTTCTAAATACTGCAATAGCATTGGCAAAAAGTATTGCTATGGTTGTAGTCTTCATTCCACCTGCGGTAGATCCTGGTGAACCACCAATAAGCATAAGCGCCATGCTGAGAGCCCTGCCATTATCGGTCATAGCTGAGTAGTCTGCTGTATTAAATCCTGCCGTTCTTGGTGTTACCGCCTGAAATACAGATACACATATCCTTTCCTTCATTGGCATATCAGCAAAATCCTGAAAGAAAAATACTATAGCTGGTATTACTAATAATACTATAGTTGTATAAATGATAACCTTACTC
Organism: uncultured Lachnobacterium sp.; assembly: GCA_945971355.1. Taxonomy (GTDB): domain Bacteria; phylum Bacillota; class Clostridia; order Lachnospirales; family Lachnospiraceae; genus Roseburia. The sequence continues at coordinate 5,157 of CAMFPD010000022.1, read as the reverse complement.
TGCATTTTGTACTCTTTAAAGCGAGTTCTTTTGGTTACAATATCCTCCCAGGTTAGAAAACCTATTCCTCCAGAAACAATCAACACTGAAAATACAATTGTAGCATAAATGTTATCACTAAATGATGTTATGGAAGAAAACTGTCCTGTCTTTGCCCCCATCAAATCAAACCCCGCATTACAAAAAGCTGATATTGAATGGAAGATTGACATCCAGATTCCCTCAAAACCATACCTTTTACAAAACAATGGAAGTAAAAGAAGCGCTCCAATCAATTCGACTATAAACACTCCTTTAAACACAAACCTTGTAAGCTTGACCACACCTCCCACCTGAGGTGTCGACAGAGCATTTTGCATGGTCTGCCTGTGCATGAGAGATATTTTTCTTCCCGCGAGCATTACAAATAAAGTTGCAACAGTTATTACTCCCAGGCCACCTATCTGAATCAGAATCAAAATAATAATCTGACCCAAAAATGACCAGTGGGTGGCGGTATCCAGCAAAACAAGTCCTGTCACACACACTGCTGATGTGGATGTAAATAGCGCCTGATTAAATGGAGTAAATGTATGACTTTGAGATGATATTGGCAACATCAAAAGTATGGCCCCCAACAAAATAACTCCCGCAAATCCTAATATAATAATTTGAAAAGTAGTCAGCTTCTCCTTAACACTTTTTAACACTTCCATTACAAGTGCCTCCTGTTTATTTATGTTTTCTTATCATTTAAAAATACACAATTAGTATATTCTTAAACAATAAGAAAAGCCACAACCAGATTTCAGCTGTGGCCTTAACTAGTTTCACCTATAATTGACTGTTTTAGTAGTTCTCAGCATGTACTTCAAAGTAAGCCTGTGGGTGATTACATACCGGGCAAACCTCTGGAGCATTTGTTCCAACTACAATATGTCCACAATTTCTACACTCCCAAACCTTAACCTCAGATTTCTCAAATACCTTAGCTGTTTTGATATTATTTAGAAGTGCGCGATATCTCTCCTCATGGTGCTTCTCGATTTCACCTACTGCTCTAAACTTTTCAGCAAGCTCAGGGAAGCCTTCTTCCTCTGCTGTCTTGGCAAAGCCTTCATACATATCAGTCCACTCATAATTCTCCCCATCTGCAGCTGCTGCAAGATTTTCTTTTGTATCACCGATACCTGCAAGCTCTTTGAACCACATTTTGGCATGTTCTTTCTCATTATCAGCAGTCTTTAAAAAGATTGCTGACATCTGCTCATAGCCCTCTTTCTTTGCCACTGATGCAAAGTAAGTGTACTTGTTTCTAGCCTGTGATTCTCCTGCGAATGCCTCCAATAAATTTTTCTCTGTCTGTGTTCCTGCATACTTGTTTGTTGCCATTTTTGTCTCCTCCTTTGTTTTTGTTACCTTTTCGAAATCAGATGCTGGATGTTTGCAGAGAGGACATATGAAATCCTCCGGCAATTCCTCACCAACATACTCATATCCACATATTGTACAACGCCATACTGTCTGTCCATCATCAGTAATTCCCACTGCCTGTGGCTTTGGCTTGATGTTATTCTGGTAATACTCATATGTTACAGATACATCATCACTCAGTACTTCCATGTCTGTTATTTCACCTATAAACATTGTGTGTGATCCCAAATCCTCAGTCTTGTCTACCTTTACAGAAATATATGCATTAGTACCCTCTGTAATATAGAAAATACCATTTGCCCCACGCTCACATTTTTCATAGTTTTCAAACTTGTTCACATCTTTTCCAGACTGAAATCCAAAATGTTTAAACAAATCAAAACTTGCTTTCTGACTGATAATTGAAACCGTGAATTCACCGGTTCTAGATATCATATCATGAGTATAGTTTGCCTTGTTGACACATATACTAAGCTGATTCGGTGTCGATGCTGCCTGTATTGCAGTGTTGATTATACACCCATTATCCTTCTCAGCCTCCCTTGCTGTCAATACAAACAATCCATAACTTAACTTATACATTGCCTTTTTGTCCATCTTAAAACCCCTTTCACTATTTACTTATGTTCCTCCAGCCAGCGCAGTGCTGTGTATGCATACACCGCACTTCCACCTGCAAGTGCACTCTCATCGAACTTAACCATCGGATGATGCTGTGGATAACAGTATCCTTTATCTGGCTGTCCTGCTGCAAGTGCAAGCATGATAGATGGTACCTCCTGACTTACATATGCAAAATCTTCAGAGCCTGCAGATTTAGATGATTTACTGTCTCCGCTCATTGCATTAAGCTGTGCAACTGAGAATGCTTTTTGCTGTCCTAACAGCTCCTTCACATACTTCTCGGCACAGACAGATAAATCTTTATCATTTACAAGAGTAGGGCACCCACTTCCAAATATCACCTCAGCTTCTGCTCTGAATGACTTGGCAATTCCTTCTGAGATTTCTACCATTCTCTCCTTGATAAAAGCTCTTGTCTCCTCATCAAAGGTACGAATACTTCCTCCCATATTAACTGTATCAGGAATAACATTTGCCGCTACTCCTGCATTCATGGTTCCGATTGTTAGCACAGCCTGCTCTGACATAGCCAGCTCTCTTGCATTGATTTCCTGCAATGCGATGAGAATATGTGCTGCAACGTTTAACGGATCAACTCCTGCGTTTGGCATAGAGCCATGGCAGCCCTTTCCTCGTACTTTTATGTCAAAATAATCTGCCGCTGGTGCACTTACACCTGGAGCAGATACAATTACTGTTCCTGCCTCAAATGGCATTCCTGCCATAACATGAATCATAAGGGCTGCATCTACATCAGGATTCTTTAATACCCCCGCCTCTATCATATCATGAGATCCCTCAAAAATCTCCTCTGCTGGCTGGAACATAAGCTTGATAGTTCCCTCTATCTCATCCTCATGCATCTTTAAAAGTCTCGCTGCCCCCAGCAACATTGCTGTGTGCATATCATGACCACAGGCATGCATACGTCCACTGTCAGAAGCAAAGTCAACATCTGCCTCTTCCTTAATTGGCAGTGCATCCATATCACCTCGAATGAGAAATACTTTTCCTGGCTTCTTGCCACCAGCTACTGCTATAAGACCTGCTTTTCCGCACTCTATAGGCTCATAACCCATATCCTCTAATTCTTTTTTTACATAGCTAACTGTTTCCTTCAAATCAAATCCTGTCTCTGGATGAGTGTGAAGGTAACGTCTATTTGACACAATTATTTCATGAAGCTTCTGAGCTTCTTCTTGTAACACTTCAGGTTTCAATGTTATTCCTCCTAATCTGTGTTTATTATGTCACTTTAGTATACCACATTTTTCGAAAGAAAGTCATAAATTACTTTATTCATCTCTTCTGGATTATCTACATTTGCATTATGACCGGCATTACTAATACTTACCTGCTCAAAGCCAGTTCTTTCATGCCACATGTCACAATACTTTTTTACCTTTCCGACTTTGTCCCTATCTCCATGTGTGATGAGTGTCGGACATTTTATCTCTACATTCTGGTTGTCATTCATCATTGCATTGTAGTAGTCCTGCATAACCCTGGCATACTCTTTCTGGGTATACACAGACAACATTTCAAGCATATTGTCATAACCTGGTTGGGTTACCGTCGCTCCCTTTGCAGATGCCTTCTTTAAAGCCTTCCAAGGATAGCACATGCACATCCATCCCACCTGTCTAAGCCAAAAAAAATCTAACTTTGTATAGTACTCTTCTCCATATGGTGACGTTCCAATACCAACAAAAGCTTCAACAGCATCAGAATTTCTACACATTATAGCCTGTGGAATGTATCCACCAAAGGACTGACCTATAGCAATAAACTTTTTTATAGCAAGTTCACCCATAAGTTTTTCTATTATAGCCACTCCCATATCCATATTAAAAGTCTTAAATGGTATCGACTTTCCATGTGCTGGCGCATCCCACCCCACAATGTTATAATCTTCTGCGAAATACTCATACTGCTTTTCAAACATTGTGTGATCAGCTGTTAATCCATGAAAAAAGAAGATTGTCTTCTTATCCTTGTCCCAAGTATCACTTATCCAATAATATACATTTCCCCATTCCATCTCTAAAATATTCTCTCTCATTATCAAATTACCTCATACTGCATTAACTCATATTTGAGCTTGCAGCCTTCGCATATCTCTGCTGGCAGTAATGCCCTTGCAACAAGCTTTAAATCATCTGATTCAATATCTGTTCTCTTAAGATTAGCGTAATCTCCTTCTATGCTTACGACTTCATAAAACCATGTTTCCATATTTTTTAATCAACCTCCTCACTGAAACCGTTGTTTAAAAATTCGTTCCATTTGGCATTGGTTTCCTCAAGCTGATATTTTTGCATTATTCTGTTTCTATCACTTATAATTGCTAGCATTTCATCAACAATCTCCTCCATTGGAAGCTTTTTGTAATGAGACAAATATCCAATCATCCTCTGAGCTGTCCAATCAGTATTCAGGTTCAGTGTTATCTGCTCGCAAAATTCCTGTGGATAACCACGCTTTAATAATATATCATAGAGCTCCATACTCTTTGTTGTTCTTGGCTTCATACTTTAAACCTCTTAGACTACAAATATTTTATTACGTAAATATATTATTTTTTATATCATGCATACCATAAATTATAACTTGAAGCGTAAAACGTCCTCATGTGGATTCACTTTTGCCAAGCCAATTTCCGTTATGCAAGCCGTAAATGGAGCAAAGCTCTCCTGCATAACCTGAAAAGCCCTTTGCATCTGCTCTTTATCGAGTGTTTTTCCAAGTGTTATGTGTGGAAGCCATGACAGGGGTTTATAATATCTGCTAATTGTAGTCTCCTGTATGCCCTCATAGGCACTATAAATCCTATTTGATAAATCAAGCAAATACTCGTTCATAACTGGAGTTACATACATTACATATGGCAACAGTTGTCCTATTGAAACAAACCGTATTTCTCCTGCCTTAAGCTTCCCCCTTAATTTTTCAAAAGCTGGCACTAGCACTTCCACGCTTCTTGCCTCGATTGATGAAATAGTCATATGAGGCGGTACATTATTATCTGTCATAAACCTATTTCCGGTTTTCTCTGATATCTGATTGATATATCTTTGCAATATTGAATTAGTTTTTTCATCAAAATACGCTGATATCAAA
>CAMFPD010000021.1 GCA_945971355.1 uncultured Lachnobacterium sp. | reverse complement strand
GAATCCTATTGTTCCTCCATCCTTAATAAACTCAGGATATCTCATATTTTCCTCCAAATATAAAAATTTCGTATCTGTTCAGTACCTTTCTGATTGTTCTGTCCACATGTATTCAGTACCTAACTCTTTTGCTCTCTCTTCTGCCTTGTTCAATAATTCTCGTGACAAGCTTTCAATTATTTTGCTATTTGTCTTGCCACATAAACCCCACTTGCAGATGCATGTGACAATGAATGTGTAATTCCACTTCCATCTCCGATTACGTACAAGCCCTCATGACATGTCATAAGGTTTTTGTCAACTTCCACTTCCATATTGTAAAATTTAACTTCCACTCCATATAGCAAAGTGTCATCATTAGCTGTTCCTGGAGCCACTTTGTCTAAGGCATAAATCATTTCGATAATACCATCCAAAATACGCTTTGGCAGAACCAGACTCAAATCACCTGCTGCCGCATTTAAAGTAGGAACTGTAAATGACTCAGCAATTCTTTTTTCTGTGCTCCTCTGTCCTCTGACCAAATCACCGAATCTCTGAACAATCACTCCTCCACCCAGCATATTACTCAATCTTGCAATACTTTCACCATAACCATTAGAATCCTTAAATGGCTCTGAAAAATGCTTAGCTACAAGCAGTGCAAAATTCGTATTTCCTGTCTGACGCGCAGGGTCTTCATAACTATGTCCATTTACTGTCACAATACCATTTGTATTTTCGTTGACGACTGCACCTTTTGGATTCATACAGAATGTACGCACCAGATCCTCATATTTTTCTGTACGGTATACAATCTTGCTCTCATACAATTCGTCTGTGAGATGTGAAAAAATTTCTGATGGCAGTTCAACACGCACACCTATGTCTACACGATTGGATTTTGTCTGGATATTTAAATCTTTACACACCTTTTCCATCCATTTACTTCCACTTCTTCCTGCAGAAATAATACATTTGCAGCCCTCGTACGCATCGCCATCTGCTGTACATACCCTATATCCATTATCTATTTTCTCAACACTGTCCACGGTACAGTCAAACAAAAACTCCACCTTGTCCTTTAAATGTGCATAGAGATTATCCAAAACAATATAGTTGATATCAGTTCCCAGATGTCTTACAGACGCATCCAACAGATGCAATCCGTTCTGCATACATGTCTTTTTGATACTGGTTCCGGCCGTCGAATAGAGTTTCGTTCCCTCTCCGCCGTATTTCAGATTTATCATATCCACATATTCCATCAGCTCTAATGCAACCTTCTTACCAATATATTGATACAAGGTTCCACCAAAGTCGTTAGTAATATTATATTTTCCATCAGAAAAAGCACCTGCTCCACCAAAGCCACTCATAATTGAACAACTCTTACAATGAATACAGCTTTTGATTTTTTCTCCATCAATAGGACAATGGCGTTTCTTCAATTCATGTCCCATTTCAAAAACAGCAATTTTCATCTTTGGATTTTTTTCCATCAACTCGTAGGCAGCAAATATTCCACCAGGTCCGGCACCAATAATTAATACATCATACATACCTATATCCTCCTGATTTGTTTTCGCATCCGTGTTTCTCACTTCACGTCTAATCTTATTTTGCTCTAATCATTATACCCAAACAAATAAGGAGATGCAAATGCATCTCCCTATGAACTCTCGGTTCTACACAAAACTTAACCCTATCTGATATTTCATTTTCTGTCTCTGATAATGCAGATATGATTTAATCGTTTTCCACGCTGACAACTCCTTATGATAGTTAAAATGCGTATTATACTCAATCCCCTGCCTGTTACACCAGTTATATATGTCATTAATTCCAAGATGTTTTACTTCTCTGATGTTACCCATAAAAATTTCAATCTTAGAAATTTCCTCTTCGTTGTTTACAAACAATTGAAATATTGTATTGGGACATTCAATAAGAATTGACCCTACACCGCTTTTCTTCACAAAAACGCCCCCTTCCAACAAAGGCTTTGTGGTACGTTAGTACCAAACCCATGCCATTATAATACTATACTTCATTTCAAAAGAAAAGCACTTTTTCCCATTTTCTACATCTTGTTTATCTATACTCCTTCACAATCAAAATGTGGTATAAAACTTTCATCAGCCACATCTTCCTCCTGGATAAAACCATTCTCAACCCCCAGTTCAATAGCATAATTTACGTATTCTTCATACTCCTTTTCAGAGACCTTCCTGTTCAGCTCAGGATAATTTTCTACATTAGATAAGGGTGTAAACTGACTCATGAGACTCAAATAAATATTATCTCCATAAGCATCATACAAATACTTCACTATGGCCTTTGCATCCTCCAGAAGATTAGGCAATAACAACTGTCTCACAATAACGCCCCTTTTCATCAATCCAGTCACTTCGTCAAATACAGGATTTGGCTGCTGTCTTACCATCTCAGCAATTGCTGCCTTTGCAACCTCGGGATAATCCTTCGCCTTAGAGTATTTCATTGCAATATCTGAACTCATGTATTTAAAATCCGGCAAATATATATCAACTATTCCTTGAAGCCGCCTTATTGTTTCCACCTTCTCATAACTGCTGGTATTATAAACAATCGGAAGCTTAAGTCCCTGATCTCTAGCCTGTTCCACCGCCCAGATAATATGGGGCACATACTGTCCCGGAGTTACAAGATTAATATTGTTTGCCCCCTTTTCCTGCAGTTCCAAAAAAATCTCAGCCAGCCTTTCCTTCTCTACTTCTTTTCCAGACTGCCCTCTTGATATTTCTTCGTTCTGACAAAATACACAGTGAAGCGAGCATCCGCTGAAGAAAACAGCACCAGATCCTGCTTCGCCTGAAATGCATGGCTCCTCCCAATAATGTAATGCCGCTCTTGCAAGCTTAAGTTTTCCAGAAACCATACAAGCACCAATATTTCCATCGTTTCTATTAGTATTACAGTTTCTTGGACAAAGTATACAATTTTCGTAAAGTTTTTTATTTTCCATATTTTTTCCTTGATTAATAACTTAAAACATACTAGAATGAACAAGAAATTTACTTAATCAACTTAATTTTTCTATAAGGAGATTCAAATGACACAATCAAATTGTCTGGTTGCCCAGTCAGGTGGCCCAACTGTTGCAATAAACGCAAGCCTTGCTGGTGTAATTTCCGGAGTAATCAATTCACAAAAATATGACACTTGTTATGGTTCTATCAACGGGATTCTTGGAATACTCGGTGAAAACTACATTAATTTGAGCAATATGTTTTCAGTGCCTGGCTCGCTGGACAAGCTTAAATCAACACCTGCAATGTACCTTGGTTCTTGCAGATACAAGCTTCCAGACTATAAGGATGATGATTCTTCCTATGTTTTCATATTCAATCAGTTCGCCAAGCTTAATATCAAAGCTTTTTTCTACATTGGCGGAAATGATTCAATGGATACTGTATTAAAATTATCTGATTATGCAAAAAAAATCAACAGTGACATCAGAATAATCGGTATTCCTAAAACAATTGACAATGATCTGTGCATGACAGACCACACTCCTGGTTTTGGTTCTGCGGCAAAATACATTGCATCTACAATGCTTGAAATTGCACACGACACCTTTATATATGCTGTTAAGAGTGTAACAATTGTAGAGATTATGGGACGTGATGCCGGATGGCTCACAGCGGCAAGTGCACTTGCAAGAGGCGAGTACAACACAGCTCCACATTTCATATATTTGCCAGAGGTTGCCTTCAACAAGGACAAGTTCCTGGAAGATATAAAAAATGCTCTAGAGACAAAAAACAACGTAATTGTTGCCGTTTCAGAAGGTATTAAAGATGAAAATGGTGATTACATCACTTCATCAAAGGCTGTGGCAGACCAGTTTGGACATCAGCAGTTAAGCGGTGCCGGAAAGGCTCTCGAATTCCTTGTAAAAGAAAACATCGGAGTTAAAGTTCGCTCTGTAGAAATCAATGTACTCCAGAGATGTGCTTCTCATCTGGCTTCTTTGACAGATATTAATGAATCCTTCCAACAGGGACAAAAAGGAGTTTCTCTTGCAGAGGAGGGTGAAACAGCTACAATGGTCTGTCTTGAGAGAATTTCAAACTCTCCATACAAGGTTGAGATTTCTCATGCTCCAATCAAAAAAATTGCAAACGAGGCAAAATCAGTTCCAAGAGAATGGATAAACGAAGAAGGTAACGATATCACTTCAGAGTTGTATGATTACCTCAGACCTCTCATTCAGGGAGAAGTCAATATTCAGTACGAAAATGGCATTCCAAGCTACATGAATGTCTCTCATCTCAAAGGAAAAAAATCAAACCAAGTATAAAACAAGCCCTCTGTCACATCATGACAGAGGGCTTAAATATTGGATTCTATAAATATTGTTTTCTATAAATACTGCATTTAATAAATATCGCTTTTAATAAATATTAGCTAGCCTCAAATTGTGCGTTGTAAAGAGTTGCATAAAACCCATTCTTTTTAAGCAGTTCTTCATGTTTTCCCTGCTCAATTATTTTTCCATTCTTCATCACAAGAATAATATCTGCATCACGTATTGTTGAGAGTCTATGAGCTACAATAAAGCTTGTTCTGCCCTTCATCATTTTTAAGAATGCCTTTTGAATTCTAACCTCAGTTCTTGTATCAATTGATGATGTTGCCTCGTCAAGAATAAGCATTGGTGGAAGACAAAGCATTACTCTTGTAATACACAAAAGCTGTTTCTGTCCCTGTGACAGATTTCCACCATCCTCTGTAATGACAGTATCATATCCCTTAGGAAGCCTCTTGATAAAACTATGCGCATGAGTTGATTTTGCCGCTGCAATTATCTCCTCATCTGTAGCCTCCGGTTTTCCCATACAGATATTATCTCTGATGGTTCCATTCTTAAGCCATGTTTCCTGAAGCACCATACCATAATTTTTTCTAAGGCTTTCTCTTGTCATATTCTTGATATCATGACCACTAACCTTAATCTGTCCACTGTTCACATCATAAAACCTCATAAGAAGGTTAATAAGAGTTGTCTTTCCACATCCTGTTGGTCCTACAATTGCAACTCTCTGTCCTTGTTTTACATGAAGATTAAAATTCTCTATAAGCTTCTGGTCTGGCTCATATGAAAAATATACATCCTCAATATCTACAGTTCCATCAGCCTCTTCAAGCACGTATGCATCTTCACTATCAGGCACTTCTCTCTCCACCTCGATAAGCTCAAATATTCTTGAAGCACATGCTATGGCATTCTGAAGTTCTGTAATGACACCAGATATTTCGTTAAATGGTTTTGTGTACTGATTTGCATAAGCCAAAAAACAAGTGAGCTGACCAACTGTAATTCCACCAAGAATTGCAGAGATTGCTCCAAACACTCCGACACTTGCATATACAATGGAGTTTACAAATCTGGTCGAAGGATTTGTAAGACTTGAGAAAAATGTTGCTCTAAGTGAATACTTTTGAAGTCTGTCATTAATCTCATCGAATTTCTCCATCGCTTCATCCTCGTGATTAAATGCCACAAGAACTCTCTGATTTCCTATCATCTCGTCAATAAGAGCAGTCTGTTCTCCTCTTGTACTGGACTGAAGCTTGAACATTGAGTATGTTCTCTTTGCAATAAAGCTTGCTACAACAAGTGATAACGGAGTAAGTACCACTACTACAAGAGCAATCTTCACATTAATTGTAAGCATAAAAATCAATGTGCCAACAATTGTAGCAACACCTGTAAATAACTGGGTAAGACCAAGCAGAAGACCATCTGCAAAGGTATCAACATCTGATATTATTCTGCTGACAATATCTCCGTGAGAATGGCTGTCGATATATGACAAAGGAATCTTCTCAATATTGTAAAATGCGTCTGCTCTTATGTCTCTTATTACATTGTATGTCATCTTGTTGTTACAGATATTAGTAAACCACTGGGCAATGGCAGCTCCTAATACAACAATCAATGCCTTAACTATAATCTCCATAATTGCTGCAAAATCCACCTGTCCTTTGCCAACAATCAAATCAATAGCTCTACCTGTAAGTATTGGAAAATAAAGTGTTAATGCCACCGTAACCACTGACAAGGTAAGTGCGACTATCAACAGAGGAATATATCTCTTAATATATCTAAAAACCTTTTTAAGAGTCACCATCTGGTAGCTATTCTTTTTATTAGACATTAGAAACACCTCCTGTCAGTTCCTCTTTCTTAAACTGAGATTCATATATTTCTCTATAAGTCTCACATGAGTCAAGGAGCTCATCGTGTGTACCAGTACCCACAATGCTGCCATCATCCAAAACAATTATCTTATCGGCAAATCGGATAGATGAAGTTCTTTGAGAAACTATAAATATAGTTTTAGTTCCCTGCATATTTTTAAGTGCTTTTCTAAGTGCGGCATCTGTTGCAAAATCAAGAGCTGATGCACTGTCATCCAAAATCAAAATGTCTGGATTTTTTACAATTGCTCTTGCAATCGTAAGTCTCTGCTTTTGACCTCCTGACAGATTTCTTCCACCCTGCTCAATCATATGGTCAAGCTCGCCTTCCTTGCCTCTTACCACATCCTCTGCCTGGGCAATTCTGACAGCAGTCCACAGTTCTTCATCTGTAGCATTTTCATTCCCCCATCGCAGATTATCTGCTATGGTACCATGAAACATAACCGCCTTTTGCATAACCATTCCTATTTTATCTCTAAGTTCCACAATAGGATAATCCTTTACATCCACACCCTGTATTTTTACCTGACCACTACTCGTGTCATAGAATCTTGGAATCATATTCACAAGAGTACTCTTACCCGAACCAGTTCCGCCGATAATTCCTATTGTCTGCCCTTTTTCTACAACGAAATTGATATCAGAAAGGGCCTCCTCAGACGAACCTGCATATCTCATACAGGCATGGGAAAACTCAACCATTGGAGTATTTTCATCCACCTTCACATCAGACATTTTCTTGTCATCCGTGTTTGGAATAGATGCCTTAATCTCGAATATATCCTGTATTCTATTTCCACATGCAATCGATTTATTCACATTGACTATCAGATTTGCAAGCTTCACTAGCTCCACAAGAATCTGTGACATATAGTTCACAAGGGCAACAACCTCTCCCTGAGTTATAATGCCATTGAAGGTTTCTTTTCCTCCGACCCATATAACAACAAGAGTTGCCACATTGATGATCACAAAGGTAATCGGGTTCATAAGAGCCGAAATTCTTCCAACAACAAGCTGCATTCCTGTGAGGAACTGATTTTCCTCATTAAAACTTGCAACCTCGCTATCCTCTTTGTTAAAGGCTCTGATTACTCTTGCCCCCTCCAGATTCTCCCTTGTTCTTCCAAGAATCCTGTCTAGGCCACCTTGTACCTTTTTAAATCTCGGAACACTGAGTGCCATAATTCCAAATACTACAATAGAAAGAAGTGGTATTGTCACAACAAATACAAGTGCTCCCTTAACATTTACAGTAAATGCCATTATCATTGCGCCAAACACTATAAATGGAGATCTGAGAAATAGTCTCAAAACCATATTTACACCAGACTGGGTCTGGTTAATATCGCTTGTAAGTCTGGTAATCAGAGTCGAAGTACCGATGGAATCCATCTCATTAAAAGACAATGTCTGTATATGTTCAAAGAGATGATGTCTCACCTCAGTAGAAAATCCAACTGCTGCCTTTGCAGAGAAATACTGTGCAGTCACAGCACTGACAAATCCAACAATCGCCAGAAGTACTAACACTCCACACATTTTGAAAATATACCCTTTATCGCTGTTTGCAATTCCATAATCAATAATTGCTGCTACCACCAAAGGGACAATAAGCTCGAAGGATGCCTCTAGCAGCTTAAACAATGGAGCAAACACCACTTCCTTTTTATAATCCCTCAGATAAACAAGTAATTTTTTCATTCTATTTACCCTCTAATCCGTTTCTATAGTTTCCATAAAAAAGTCATGACCTCAGCCATGACTCTTCTTTTTGTATATCTACTATGTATTTATTTGAGCTTTTGATAATACTTTTTGATTGCTTCAAAGCTTTCACAACTAATCACATGTTCTATCTTACATGCATCCTCATTGGCAATCTCTTCCGAAACACCAAGTTTCATCAAACATTCTGATAACAGCTCGTGCCTTTCATATATCATTTCAGCAATATTTTTTCCACTGTCTGTAAGTGAAATAAAACCGGACTCACTAACATCAATATAATCTTTTTCTCTTAAATTTTTCATTGCAATGCTAACACTGGATTTTTTGTAACCCAGCTCATTTGCTATATCAACAGAACGCACCACTGGAAGCTTCTTGCCCAATACTAATATAGTCTCCAAATAATTTTCAGATGATTCATTGCTATGCATGAATTTACCTCCAAAATTTACTAAGTTCATTAATTGTATCATATTATGACTTATTGTTCAAATCAAAAAGACCGAAGTATTTCGGCCTTTTATGATTATATTACTTTTCTAAGCAACACCATACCTATCCCAGAATTCATCACTGCTACAAGGCTTGCTGTAATAATATCCCTGCACATAATCTGGCTCCATAACAGATAATCTATCAAGCTCCTCCACTGTTTCTACTCCCTCTATAACGATTTTGAGTTTTACACTGTGTGCCAAATCAATAATATGCTTCATCAGAGTATTCTCATAAGAATTCTTCAGTGCTTTAACCGTAAAGCCTCTGTCAAGCTTCACATAATCTGGCGAAAAATTACTAATACTTGACAGATTAGAGTATCCAGTTCCAAAATCATCAAGTGCTATTAATATACCAATCTTCTTTAATGAGTCCCAGACACGTCTCACAAGTGGAGTATTCTCCAAATATCCACTCTCCGTTATCTCAACCACAAAGCTTTCCGGCTTAAGCCCATACTTTGCAAGAATATTGAAGATATCTTTAAGTATCGCACTTTTTAATATCTGCACATATGATAAATTAATGCTGACCTTAAAATCAGGATAAACCGTCTGCATCTTTTTACACATTTGTGCTGCCTGCTCCAGCACAAATCTACCAACCGGAATAATTAGTCCAGATTCTTCCAGAATAGGAATAAAATCTATTGGAGATATTCTCTCACCCTTTTCGGTTTCATACCTGAGGAGGCATTCTGCTCCATATAGTTTACCATGCTCATCACCCGCAGTCATAAGAGGCTGAAAATATGTTTCAAAGCCTCTGAAATCCTCGCTTACAGACTTTCTGACACAGGTTAGAATATATCTTTTCCTCAGGAACTTCTCATAATCCTCATATGAGAAAATATACAACTGATTCTTTCCTCTATACTTAGCCTGCTGCAAAGCAAAGGTAGAGAGCTTCACAATCTCCTCATAGCTCATCGTCTCGTAATGCTTACAAGATAATATTCCTCCAGATATTGTATACACGGCCTCATAATCATTGTTTTCAATAAAAAAATCAATTGCTCTGCGTATGTTCCTATACAATTCATGTCCTTCTTCAACACTGCTGCCATTGCAATCTACAATTAAGTACTCATCACCAACAGCATGGTATACGCTTTGATTTTCTCCCAGGGATTCCACTATACAGTTGGCAACTCCCTTTAGTATAAAATCACCATATTTGGTACCAAATTTCTCATTTATATCCTTAAATCCATCTATTCCAACTCGAAGGACAAATCCGATTTTATCTCTGATTTCTGCTGTTTCAAATAATGCCTTCATCTCTGAGCTCTGTAACAAACCGCTGTTATTATCAGCTTTTGCAGCCATTCCCACTTCGTTTACACAGCCAATCATAAATTGTGGAGAACCATCCTCATCCTTAATCAGAGTTCCACGGCAGTTAATCCATACAGTGTGCTTGTCATGATCCAGCCACCTGTATGTAATATTATGCTCATTCTTTTTTCCCTCAATCATGTCCTCTAACTCCTGAGTAAGCAGCTGAATATCATCCTTGTGAACAAACTGCTCATGAGTTTTCACTGCATTAGTAAAAAATGCACTGGGAACATTAAATCTTTCAACTGCTTTCTCTGAAATATAATACTCATCTTGCTTTAAATCCATTATATAGGGATAATCATCCATACATGGTGAATACATCTGTATCATTTTCCTACAATCATCAAATGTTATCTTCTTATCTGACATATCCGCACACTTTCCAGAATTTCCGAAGGTACATTTTGTATACCTGTCTTTCATCTTTTTTACTGTCACTCATTTTTTGAAATAATTTCGTAATATAATTATAGCATGCAAGTCAAAATTGTCAAACAAATCAACATATTTGAAAATTCATAACTGAAAATACCATCTAGAGCTCCAAACTGTCCACAATTTCTTTTAATGCGTCCGCAGATTCCTTTAATTTGAGTGCTTCATCACCACTTAGAACAATAGGAACATTTGTTTCAAGACCATCAGCTCCCACTACAGCAGGCATACTGATTACCACATCTTCTATCCCATATGCACCATGAATCATGTGTGATACTGGAAGGATGGATTTCTCATCCATGACTATAGCCTCACAAATTCTTTTCACTGCCATTGCAACACCATAGTATGTTGCATGCTTACGATTAATAATCTCATAGGCACTGTTTTTTACCATCTGCGCAATCTCATCAGCATTTTCCTTATGCTTGTAATGTCCTCTCATCTCACAAAATTTTGAAAGTTCTATTCCTGATACATTGGCAGAGCTCCACGCCACAACCTCACTATCGCCATGCTCTCCTATGATAAAAGCATGAACACTTCTGCTGTCCACTGACAAGTGCTCTCCCAATGCATGTTTTAGTCTGGCTGTATCAAGCATTGTTCCTGAGCCCATAACCCGCTCTTCTGGAAATCCAGAGAGTCTGATTGCAACCTGAGTTAATATGTCAACTGGATTCGCAACAACTAACAGAATCCCCTGAAAATTTCTCTGAGAAATTTCCGGTATAATGGATTTAAAAATATTCACATTCTTGTGCACGAGATCTAGTCTTGTCTCCCCTGGCTTTTGTCCTGCCCCCGCCGAAATAATAACGATGGACGCATCCTCTATATCATCATAATCTCCCGCATAAATCTTCATCTGTCTGGCGAAAGGAATTCCATGACTTATATCCATAGCCTCACCCTCAGCCTTACTTTTGTCTGCATCTATCAATACAATTTCTGTAAAAAGACCACTCTGCATAAGGGCAAACACCGAGGCTGAACCAACAAATCCACACCCAATCATTGCAGCTTTTCTGGAATTTACAGTATTACACATTTTTCTACCTCCCAAATCACATTATTTTTGCTTATTTTCAGGAGTAGTATATCCAGATTTTACGCATAAAAAACACCCACACCTAAAAAGGTGTGGGCATAAATTTAAATATACTTTGCAATACATTGTACAATTTTGTCTGGATCAAATGGTTTTACTATAAAATCCTTTGCGCCATTTGCAATGGCGGCAAAAACTTTCTCCTGCTGTCCCATTGCCGAAACCATAATAACCGTTGCGTTTGGATCGTAAGTTGTAATATCATGTGTTGCCTCTAGACCATCCCTGTCAGGCATTGTGATATCCATCAGTACGATATCTGGTTTAAACTCTTTATACTTTTCGAATGCTTCAATTCCGTTTGCAGCTTCTCCAACTGTCACATGACCAGCTTCTTTTAAAATCTTTATAAGGGTCATTCTCATAAAGGCTGCATCATCACATACTAAAACGTTAGCCATTTATTATTCCCTCGTTTCTCCATAATTTTGTTAAACTTTTGTCAAATTATATCAAATTTTTCCATAATAGTCCAGCATAAATTATTTACTTTTAGAATTTCTATACTCAAGTGGTGTCATATCATACAGTTTTCTAAACTGCCTGTTGAAATGCTCCACATTTTGGTAGCCTGACTCATATGCGATGTTTTCCACAGTCATGGTTCCATTTCTCAAAAGTGAACGGGCCTTTTTCATTTTTGCATGTGTTAATAAATCGCCAAAATTCTTCCCGGATTTTTCTTTAATATATTTTGAAACATATGGCTCTGACAGATGAAATTCTGCTGCAAGGTCTGTGAGATTCACAGTCTTATAATTTGACTGAATGTAATTCAACATTGCAACATATCTCTCATCTTTTACAGTAGTGTTCTTTGTTGTATCCAGAAGATGATTTACAGCAACCACAAGTGCATTTATTGATGCCTTTATAATATCCTCATCTGTTCCAACACCCCAGAACATATTGTTCTGATATGTTATTCCAACATAGGCCATAGCCTTAGAGGATGATCCATGTGAAAGAGCATGCTCCTCATAAGTAGTAAGCTCAAAGCTTATATCAAAATACTGCTTTATAATGTTGCAAACAGCATCAAGACGACCATTTCCGTTGGCCTCCACCTTTCTCTCGTTATTGCCCTGACATATAACTGCCTCAGCAAAGATTCCATTCACCTGCCTGAAATGGCACTCGTTTATATAAAAATACGGATGTCTCTCAATATAGTTTTCGCAAAAAATATTGTACACCCACTGTGGTGATAATTCCTTCTGTTTTTCATCAGACACCTGCTTAACAAGATATCCAACCTGTTCTCTCATCTTCTCTGGCATTGCAATACCAAAGTTCTGCTTCAGAATATATGAAACTCCGCCCTTACCAGACTGGCTGTTAATTCTAATAACATCTGCTTCATATGTTCTTCCAACATCCACAGGATCAATTGGCAGATAAGGAACTGTCCACTTATCAAGCTTCTTCTCCTCTCTCCATGCCATTCCCTTTGATATAGCATCCTGATGTGAGCCGGAAAAAGCAGTAAACACAAGGTCACCAGCATAAGGCTGTCTCTCATGAACTCTCATCTTTGTAAAACGCTCATACTTTTCTCTGATTGCCGGCATGTCAGAAAAATCAAGTTCCGGATCAACACCGTGGGAAAACATATTCATCGCAAGAGTGACAATATCAACATTTCCAGTTCTCTCGCCATTTCCGAATAAGGTTCCCTCAATCTCCTGAGCTCCTGCCAAAATTCCAAGTTCAGCATCGCTTATTCCACTTCCTCTGTCATTGTGTGGATGTAAGCACAGAACAACTGCGTCTCTGTATTTCAGTTGCTTGTGAATATACTCTACCTGAGTTGCAAACACATGAGGCATAGCATTTTCTACTGTTGTAGGAATGTTTATAATTGCCTTATTAGACTCTACTGGCTGCCATACATCAAGAACTGCATTGCATACATCCACTGCATAATCCACCTCAGTTCCTGGAAAGCTCTCAGGAGAATACTGAAATCTGAAGTTTCCCTCTGTCTGTTCTGCCAGTTCCTTTAAGAGCTTAGCTCCTTCCACTGCAATCTGCTTTACCTCTTCCTTGCTCTTTTTAAACACCTGCTCACGCTGTGCCACAGATGTGGAATTATAAAGATGTACTACAGCAGACGAAACTCCCTCAAGTGCCGCAAATGTCTTTCTGATAATATGCTCTCTTGACTGTGTAAGCACATGGATTGTCACATCCTCCGGTATCATTCCCCTGTCGATAAGAGCACGTGTAAAATTGTACTCTGTCTCTGAAGATGCTGGAAATCCAATTTCTATTTCTTTAAATCCTATATCCACCAAAAGCTGAAAGAATTCCAGCTTTTCTTCCATGTTCATAGGCTCAATCAGTGCCTGATTACCATCTCTTAAATCAACTGAACACCAGATAGGTGCTTTCTCTATATGATCCTTTTTCACCCAATCATAGGTGCATTCTGGTGGCATAAAATATGCGATGTCATACTTTTCATAACCCTTCATGTCAATATCCTCTTTTCATAAATTTATTGACTCAAACTTCTGACTTTTATTTGTGAGGTTTGAATTATTAATTTAAAAAGATGTTAACAGAAGAATGCCCCTTTGAGAATGATTAAATTTAATCACTTTCATTGATTTATTTTGATGTTTTTGTGAATAATAATCAATTAGCTTGATTTTTTATACTTAAATACTAATCTACTCGCTTATTTCCCCAGAAGAATAATGCAGTAGTTCCAGGACCTGTATGGCTGCCGATTGTGGTTCCGATGTCATTAATCATCACCTTGCCATCAAGATTGTGGAAATTCTCCTCAATAAGCTTTGCAAGTGCCTCTGCATCCTCTCTGCAGGCTGCATTTGATATAAAGCATTTTCCAGAATAGTCAAGGCCTCCCTCAGCGCACTCAACCATCTTGTTATATGCTTCGCGAATAACTTTTTTCTTTGTTCTGATTTTTGAACGGACAATGAGCCTTCCTTCATAATCCACATTCATAAATGGGCAGATATTTAAAACATTGCCTACAAAGCCAGCTGTTTTAGATATTCTTCCTCCTCTGATGAAGAATGTCAAATCTGCTGAGAAAAACCAATGATTAAGCTCTAACTTATGTTCCTCTATCCATGCTGCGGCATCGTCAACGCTCATTCCCTCATCCCTCAAATCAGCAAGCTTATCCGTTAATAATCCAAAGCCTGATGATGCGGCAAGTGAATCAATTACATACAGCTTTCTGTCAGGATATTTCTCCTCCAGCTCTTCCTTGGCAATTCTTGCAGAATTGTATGTACCAGATATTCCAGAGCTCAGTGTAAGATGGATTACATCCTTTCCAGCCTGTAAAAATTTCTCAAAATACTCAATATATTCCTCAGAATTCATCTGAGAAGTCTTTGTCATGGCTCCATCTACCATTGCCTGATAAAACTTATCAAGAGGCATACTTACACCCAAATCATCTCTATATGCTTTATCTCCCAGCTCATAGTGAAAACAGCAATACTGGATATTTCTCTTCTCAAGGTATTCTTTTGGTAAATCAGCTGGTGAACAACAGCTTACAATAAATTCACTCATATTTTCCCCTCTTCCTATTTAAATATTAGTAACTATATTTAAATAGAATATTATCACAGACGTTTATTCCCAGTCAACAAACCTGTCATATCTCTCTTGATTCACGCCACCATAAGTGCAAGTCCCAGATGTGAAAAAAGCGAGAATGAACTAGATTTTCTTGTAGTTAGAGATGATATGGTTGTACATTGTTCTCACTGCAGGTGCCATAAAATCAGGATTAAGAGCAGCAATTCCAATAATTCTATTTGCTTCCGGCTCTATTCTGTAGCAATCCACATTATACGGAATATCCGTCATAACAAGCTCTGGCATAAGGCAGATTCCAAAGCCTGCTTCTACCAGCTTTACTGTGGACAAATCATCAATAACATGATATTTGGACTGAATCTTTAGCTTGTTTTCCTTCAGGAAATTCTGAATATCTGCATCTGTTCCCTCTCGTTGAGTTACAAAGTGATGTTCACGCATCTCTTCTATTGTAATTGTGCCATCTGCTGTTGAATCATTTTGTCTCATTCCCTTTGGAAACACACAAAGTAACGGATCCTTATACAATGGTTCAATCGGAATATCCTTAGCACTGGACACTGATAAAAATCCCAAATCCACCACTCCTGTTTTTATCCAGTAGGCAACCTCATCATAGGATCCCTGAAATATTTCGATGGTAACATCCGAATACTTCTCCTTAAATGAGCTTAAAATGTCTGGCAGCCAGCTTGTGCATACACTGGAAAAAACTCCCATCTTCACACGTCCCGTCTTAAGTCCATTCATCTCAGCTATCACCTGTTTAAGGGACTCTTCGCTGTTTAGAACTGCATTGACATGTGGCAGCAGATTCTCTCCGTAATTTGTGAGGGTTATTCCATTTTTTCCTCTGGTCAAAACGGAAAATCCCAATTCGTTTTCCATATTTGAAATTGCGTGGCTGATAGCAGAAGGTGTTAAACCTAAAATATCGGCAGCTTTATGAAAACTGCCGATATCTGCCACCGTCTTAAAAACCTGATAAGTCAGTAGTGTCATATTATTTTCCCCTTGCACATTTGTACTGCAAATCTTCCCATCTGCGGTCAACCTCTGTCTGGAACTGCTCAATTAATTCCTCATTTCCTGACTTGAACAAATGCTTGAATCTTCCCTGCTCCCTGAGAAAATCCTCGATTGGAAGCTTCTTCTTTGGCTCATATGTAAGTCTCCACTGTCCATGGTCAACCTCAAACATTGGCCAATAACAAGTCTCTACTGCTAACTTACATATTTTCATAATCTCTGCTGAATCATATCTCCAGCCTCTTGGACATGGAGTCATAATATTTAAGAAGCAGGCTCCCTCTGTATAGATTGCCTTCTCTGCCTTCAGGTGAAGATCCTTGAAATCACTTGTAAATGTAGTCTGTGCCACATATGGTACGTCATGGTCTGCAATAATGCTTGCAAGATCCTTTCTATTTTGCATTTTTCCAGTGGATTTCTTTCCTACTGGAGTTGTGGTTGTGTCGGCGTACATTGGCGTTGCAGAAGATCTCTGAATTCCAGTGTTCATGTATGCACCGTTATCATAGCACACATAAACCATGTCGTGTCCTCTCTCCATTGCTCCTGAAAGAGACTGGAAACCTATATCATAAGTTCCTCCATCACCACCAAAAGTTATGAATTTATAATTTGCATCTACTGGTATTTTACCACGTTTTTTAAGTGCTTTGTAGGCTGTTTCTACACCTGACAATGTGGCACCTGCATTTTCAAATGCATTGTGAATATAACTGTCCTCCCATGCTGTGTATGGGTACATGAATGATGAAACCTCAAGACATCCTGTTGCATTACCGATAACAGCATGATCGCCTTCGTGAAGAGCTCTGAGTACTGCACGCACTCCAATTGTTGCTCCACAACCAGCGCACATACGATGACCTGGTGCAAGTCTTTCGGGTTTATTCATCACTTCTTTTAAACTATAGCTGCTCATTTATACTTATCTCCTGATTATTCCCTAACTGATTATCTAAGTCCGATGTATTTAAACTGTGGTGGATTTACTCCACTATCTACACTCTCCTTAAGTTCCTGGAAAATGTCGTATACATCGTTAACAGTAAAATCTCTTCCTGCGAGACCATAAATGTAATTTACTGCTGTAATCATAACCTTCTCTCTAAATAGACCTGCCATAACCTCACTTCCAATAGGACCACCATTTCCATTATAGCTCTCACATCTGTCCATAATGGCAACTGCCTTGGCATTTTTCATAGCCTCCGCCAATTCCTTTGCTGGGAATGGTCTGAATACTCTCAGCTTGATTACACCTGCCTTAACCCCCTTCTCACGCAGATCATCAACTGCCTGTTTTGCAGTTCCTGCTGCTGAGCCCATAATAAGCATGATGTACTCCGCATCTTCTGTTCTGTATTCCTCAAACAGTCCGTATTTTCTTCCTGAAATCTTTGCAAATCTCTCTGCCACCTCAAGAATTACTTCCTTGGAATTTTCAAGGGCAAGCTCCTGATTTTTCTTTGCCTCCATAGCATAATTTGTAACAGAATATGGTCCAACTGCAATTGGTTTACCTGGATTTAAAAGAAACTCCTCCGGCTCATATTCTCCCACAAAATCCTTCACGGCCTTATCCTCAAGAAGCTCGATATTCATAACTGCATGGCTTGTGATAAATCCGTCCTGACAAATCATAATTGGAAGATGTACTCTAGTATCCTCTGCAATTGGATATGCCTGAATAAAGTTGTCATAGGCTTCCTGATTATCCTCTGCATATATCTGAATCCAGCCTGTATCTCTTGCACCCATTCCATCTGAATGATCACAGTTGATATTGATAGGACCAGACAAAGTTCTGTTTACAAGGGCAAGAGCACATGGCATACGGTTACTTGCTG
>CAMFPD010000020.1 GCA_945971355.1 uncultured Lachnobacterium sp. | reverse complement strand
TACTAGCCGCCCCTATGGAAATACTCTTGGCATCTCCCTTTATAATCGGAACCTGATTTATTGAAACCTGTGGAATTGTCACTGCATCGTTTAACAATATATCTGGCTGTGGATCAAGCTTTGCTATTGCTTCTCGCATCGCCTCATAGGTTGCCTGCAGAATATTGATTTCATCTATTCTCTGTGGACTTACCATTCCAATACCAGTCGCAACCGCCTTTTCCATAATTTCATCATACAACTCTTCTCTCTTTGCTGCCGAAAGCTTTTTAGAGTCATTAATATAAAGAATATCACAATCCTTTGGAAGGATTACAGCTCCTGCTACTACAGGACCTGCCAGTGGACCTCTTCCCACCTCATCTATTCCACATATAAACTCATAGGATTCATATTCCCTTTCATACTGCTTTAAATCATAGATTCTTCTTAATTCTTCGTTATAACTGTTAAGTCTCTTTCTTGCTGTCTCAACCAGTTTAATAACTCCACTTCTTTCATCAGCTTCATACTCTTTTATGAAGGAAGTCAAATCTTTAGTATCTGTATCTGCAAGTTCTTCCTTTATTGTTCCTATTTTTTTTGATTCTATATTTTTGTCCATATTATTCTTTTCTTGCTATTTCTCTTTCAATTTTAAGCTGCACTATACAATCCGCTGTATATATATCTGTAATTTATTAATCACAACCAACAGTTTTAGCCCTCTTTATGCCCATTGGACTGTTCCGGTGTTTCAAGTGTAATGTTTCCCATCTTACCACTTCTGAAATCGTCAATCACAAGAGAAGCAGCCTTACTGTAATCAGGCTCGCCTCCCTTAAGAAGACAATTTCTATTTTTTGCTATATCAAGTATTATATCGGTTAATTCCTTGCTTTCATCAACCTCATAACGCTCATTGATAATACCCGGATAATTTACTCTCAAGTATTTAATTAACTCCATTGCAAGTTCATCGATATTTAAAATCTCATCCTTTATTGAACCGATAAGAGCCAGGCGAAGTCCTACCATCTGGTCTTCAAATTTTGGCCACAAAATACCTGGCGTATCAAGAAGTTCCACGTTCTTATTAAGTCTTATCCACTGTTTTCCCTTTGTCACACCCGGCTTATTTCCAGTCTTGGCACAAGCCTTGCCCGCATACGAATTGATAAATGTAGATTTACCTACATTAGGAATTCCAACAACCATTGCTCTAACAGGTCTATTCTTGATTCCGCGCTTCCTGTCTCTCTCGATTTTTTCCTTACATGCCTCCATTACAATATCAGTAATGCTCTTCATACTGTTTTTTGTTCTGGCATCAAGACTAACTACAAAGAACCCCTTTGCTTTGAAATACTCTGCCCATTTCTTTGTTTGTTCCTTATCGGCAAGATCAGCCTTGTTCATAAGAATCAGTCTGTACTTATTC
The DNA here is from genome assembly GCA_945971355.1 of uncultured Lachnobacterium sp. Classification (GTDB taxonomy): domain Bacteria; phylum Bacillota; class Clostridia; order Lachnospirales; family Lachnospiraceae; genus Roseburia. Next base: position 16,557 of record CAMFPD010000020.1, on the reverse strand, counting down.
TTACCAAGCTCATCAATATCTGGATTTCTACTGGAGAGTGGAATTCTTGCATCTACAAGCTCTATCACTAAATCAATAAGCTTTATATCCTCCTGCATCTGTCTTTTTGCCTTTGTCATATGACCAGGATACCATTGAAAGTTCATAATACACCTACCTTAATCTATAAATCCCATGTGTGATATGGATTTGAATGAAAACCATGCTTTACCTACAATATAGTCTTCCTTAACATTACCAATATTGGCATATCGACTATCCTCACTACTGTTTCTATTATCACCAAGAACGAAATATTCTCCATCTCCAAGCTTAATTTCATCCTCTGCCATTCCCGCATCCTCAATTGAGGCTACATCGGTCTTCTCCTCATACAGAGTTCCATTTACATACACTGCTCCGTTTTTAATCTGCACTGTATCTCCTGGAATACCTATCACTCGTCTCACATAATAATGTGATTTTTCATTTCCATTTGGCAGGAAAACTACTACATCGCCTGATTTCGGACTAGTAAGCTTGTATACAAACTCATTCACCAGTATCTGTTCCCCATTTTCAAGGGTTGTCTCCATTGCCTGGCCCACCACGCTTGTTCTGTGTCCAAAAAAAGATACCATTACATACGCAATCACTATAACTATAGCTATTTCAACCACCCAAAATAATATTTCTTTTAAAAGTGGTATATTTATTTTTCTTCTTCTTTTCCTAAAATTTAATCCTGAATTTCTGCGTGCCATACTGCATGCTTCCTTCCCATATTTAATATCAGCTACCATTTTACATAAAAAAAGAACCAATGTCCATATGACATCGGTTCTCTTCATTACTTTTCGCAAAATTGCTTATTTTACAAGCTCTTTAACCTTAGCAGCCTTTCCTACACGGTCTCTTAAGTAGTAAAGTTTAGCACGACGTACTTTACCCATACGTACAACTTCAATCTTCTCTACGTTTGGAGAGTGAAGTGGCCAAGTCTTCTCTACACCTACACCGTTAGAAAGCTTTCTAACTGTAAATGTCTCGCGGTTTGAACCGTTCTGTCTCTTAATAACAGTTCCCTCGAAAACCTGGATACGCTCGCGGTTACCCTCTTTGATTTTTCCGTATACCTTAACAGTATCTCCTACAGAAAACTCAGGTACCTCAGCCTTTAACTGCTCTGCTTCAATGCTCTTAATAATTTCACTTGCGTTCATTTTGTGACCTCCTAATCAATTTGACGTTCTTAATGCTACTACTACTTCGCAACAGAGGACCATCACACATTTATTCACAACATTGTTACTTTATCATAATTTCTCTGCTATTGCAAGAGAAAATTATTCCATCCAATATACAGATTCCTTAGAACAATACAGTCCCATCTTTTCCTGCAAATTAAAGGATTTATCATTATCTAAAACAATTTGACCATATGGAATCCACCCCTTTTCCAATGCCCAGTTGAAAGCATACGTTTCAAGAGCCATTCCAAGCTTTTGTTTTCTGTATTTTTCATCCACATAAAGCATTCCTATGCTTCCCTCTCCGTGGATTCCAATCACAGCTGCCAGCTTGTCATGTATAAAAGCTCCAAACATACTGCCAGCATCAATCCTGTCATAACAATACTCCAAATCATTTGGCCATTCATGAAGCTTTCCCGCATCTTCCTTATCTGAATCCTTCAGTACCCTGATAGTCAAGCCTCTCTCATCCGTTTTACCATCAGCTCTGTATAAACCTGACACAGATAGCTTTTCTCTTTGAGTGTAAACGGCATTCCTGCATTCTGTCTGAAGCTTTAACCCAAGCCTTTCCTCCACAACAGGCACACATTCCGCCTGATGAAGTACAACACATTCTATACCGCAATCTTCATCATCGAAGAGCTCATCAAAAGCCCTTGGCTTTGTATCATTTAGATTTGTATGCATATACACAGTGGTCTCAGTATCCTTAAGCAAATACTCTCTGTCATTGGAAAAAACAAGCTCTGCTCTGCCTCTGTTTATCAGCTCAATCATATCTATATGATGAAGCTTTTTCTTCATCATATCATCCTTACACTTCTGCAAAGCCTCATATTCCCTGTACAAGTCAGGACGTCTTTGCTTCGTTCTATTTACAGATTCCTGAATACGCCATTTATTTATCTCTTTTGTATTCCCTGATAAAAGAACATCAGGAACGCTCTTTCCATGCCATACTTCCGGTCTGGAGTACTGTGGATATTCTAAAAGTTTTCCATGAAAAGACTCCGTTTCCGCTGATACATCATTGTGAAGCACACCTGGAACAAGTCTGGATATGGCATCTATCATCACCATTGCTGCAAGCTCTCCACCTGTAAGCACATAATCACCGATGGAAACATAATCAGTGACCACTTCCTCCAATACTCTTTCGTCTATTCCTTCGTAGTGTCCGCACAAAATAATTATGTCATCACTTTTTGCAAAATCCTTTGCCATATTCTGATTGAAGGTCTTACCCTGAGGTGTCACATATATAACTCTCTTATTGGAATTCTGCGGAATTTTATCAGCCACATGTTCATATGCCTCATATACAGGTTCTGCCTGCATAAGCATTCCAGCTCCGCCTCCGTAAGTATAATCATCCACACGATTATGCTTATCCTTGGAGAAATCACGTATATTAACGGTTTCAAGAGATATTTTCTTTTCCTTTAAAGCTCTTCCCGTAATGCTTGTAGACACACCTTGCGCTACCATTTCCGGGAATAATGTCAAAACATGAAAATTCATCTTATAATCCCTTATCTTAATCCTGGAAGTAGATGAAGTGTTATCTCTTTGCCTTCTATATCTACATTCTTGACACAATCTTTGATTGCAGGAACAAGTATTTCTTCACCATTATCACACTTTACAACATAAACATCGTTTGCCCCGGTCTGAAGGACATCATCTAAAATGCCAAGTGCCTCTCCCTCATCAGAAATAACCTTAAGGCCAATGAGATCTGCAATAAAATACTCGTTCTCTCCCAGTGGTACTGCATCCTCTCTTGTGACATACAGAGGTGCTTTTTTGTATTTTTCTACATCATTAATATTATCAATACCCTTGAACTTTAAAATCACAAGATTCTTAAAAAACTTGACTGATGCAATCTCAAGTTCTCGACGCTCCTTGCCATTATCAAGAGTAACTTTTTTCAATTTCTTAAATCTGGCGGCATCATCTGTAGTTGGAAAAACCTTAACTTCCCCTCTGATACCATGTGTCTGTGTAATGACACCAACCTGAAGCATATCTTCCATAATATTACCTCACATATATTTGATAAATATTACTATTTTCTATCTATACAATTTGTATTCCACGAAATAAACTAATTCGCACATATCCACATATATAGCAAGCAGAATATGCAGACATCACATATAGAGAAAATGGCACCTCATAGTAAGAGGTGCCAAATATGCTACTGTACTATCTCAACAATAACCTTTTTGTCTTCTTTAGAGGCTGCGGCTTTAACAACAGCACGAATTGCTTTAGCAATACGGCCCTGCTTGCCGATTACCTTGCCCATGTCAGACTGTGCAACACGTAATTCCAAAACAATTGCTTTCTCGTTCTCAGTCTCTGTAACGGTAACTTCGTCCGGATTATCAACTAAAGATTTTGCAATTACTTCAACCAATTCTTTCATTACGCCACCTCGTTAAATTCTTATTTCTCGATACCTGCGTTCTTGAAGATTTTTGCTACAGTCTCTGTTGGCTGAGCTCCGTTAGCTAACCACTTCTTAGCTAACTCCTCATTTACATGATACTCGCTTGGCTCTTTAGTTGGATCGTATGTTCCGATTTCCTCGATACATCTTCCATCTCTTGGTGATCTAGAATCTGCAACAACGATTCTATAGAAAGGAGCCTTCTTCTGTCCCATTCTTCTTAATCTGATTTTAACTGCCATGATATGTTTCCTCCGTTTAATAAAATATGTTTTAATCTATATCAAAAGTTCCTAAAATGGAAATCCTTTGAACAAATTTCCCATGCCGCCTCTGCGGCCTTTTTTTCCGCCCATCATTCCAGGCATCTGTTTCATAAGCTTCTTGGTCTGTTCAAACTGTTTTACCAGCCTGTTAACCTCAGAAACTTCAACTCCTGCACCTCTTGCGATTCGCGCTTTTCGGCTTGGATTTAAAAGGTTAGGATTCTGTCTTTCCTTAGGTGTCATAGAATATATAATTGCCTCAATGCGAGCCATATTTTTTTCAGCTGCATCCGTATCGACCTCTGGCATTTTTCCATTGCCAAATCCCATACCAGGCATCATTCCCATAATACTTGAAAGCCCACCCATTTTCTTCATCTGACTCATTGATTCCAAATACATCTCAAAGTCAAATTCATTCTTGCGCATCTTCTGCTCAAGCTGACGAGCCTTCTCCTCATCGATATTCTCCTGAGCCTTCTCTATCATCGAAAGAACATCGCCCATTCCTAGAATACGCGAAGCCATTCTGTCTGGATAGAACTGTTCCAAATCTGAAAGTTTCTCTCCCATACCCGCGTAAAGGATTGGCTTTCCTGTGACCGCTCTGATTGAAAGAGCCGCACCACCTCTGGTATCTCCATCAAGCTTTGTAAGAACAACTCCATCGATACCAATCTTCTCATCAAAGGTTCCTGCTACATTTACTGCATCCTGACCTGTCATAGCATCCACAACAAGAATTGTCTGGAACACATCTGTAGCCTCTTTCACTCTGATAAGCTCTGCCATCATATCCTCATCTACATGAAGACGTCCTGCAGTATCTATAATGAGCACATTAAAATCATTTTTCTTAGCGTGCTCCACAGCAGCCTTTGCAATATCCTCTGGTTTATTCTTATCTCCCATGGAGAATACTTCAACATCCTGCTTTTTACCATTTATTTGCAACTGTTCAATAGCGGCTGGACGATATACATCACAGGCTGCAAGCAGTACCTTCTTACCTTTCGTCTTAAGCTTTCCTGCTATTTTTGCAGTGGTTGTTGTTTTACCTGCACCCTGAAGACCAACCATCATAATAACGGTCAGCTCTTTTCCTGGGCGAAACGCAATCTCTGTGGTCTCTGAACCCATGAGATTAATCATCTCTTCGTTAACAATCTTGATAACCATCTGTCCAGGATTGAGTCCATTCATCACATCTTGTCCAATTGCTCTCTCTTGAACAGTCTTTGTGAATTGCTTAACAACCTTAAAATTAACATCCGCTTCAAGAAGTGCCATCTTAACTTCTTTAAGAGCAGCCTTGACATCATCCTCTGTAAGTCTGCCTTTACTGCGCAGGTTTTTGAAAACGTTCTGCAGTTTTTCTGATAAGCTGTCAAATGCCATATTATAGCTCCTCAATAATCTGATTCGAAATTAATTCAATTTCATTCATTATCGTAACATTATTTGACTTCTTAAATTCACTGGCAAGTCCCTTAATCCGCTCCACATCATTTTTGATTGAGATAAATTTTTCCACAAGGTGAAGCTTGTTCTCATAATCCCTGAGCTTCTTGTCACATCTTTTCACCATATCCGCAACGCCCTGCCTTGTTATGCCCTCTTCCCCGGCAATCTCTCCCAGAGAAAGATCATTAAAAACAAAATCTTCGTATATTCTTCGCTGATGTTCATTGAGCATTTCGCCATAAAAATCAAATAAATATGCCTGTGTAAGTTTCTCTTCCATAGTCATTCACCTTGAAGAGAATATCACAACAGGCATAAGGTGTCAAGCATTTTTACTTGTCAGTTATATTTTTATTTAAACAACTTATTTTATTTGTCTAATAAATTCTCTTATTAACTATGTTTTCAAGATCCATTGTAAAATCATAGTAAGTCTCACTCACATATGTTACCTTTCCAATCTTTTCACCCTTCTCAAGCTTTTGAATTATGGCATCAACCTCGGGACCGAGAAGAGGATTACATTCAAAGTCCACAGCAATATTACCCTTCATCACTTCCTCCATTCCTGCCTTTATCGCATCGAAAGAAATGATTATCATATCCCCATTTGGCCCAAGCTCTTTTCCAGCATCTTCTATAGCTTCGATTGCTCCAAATGCCATATTATCATTCTCGCACACTACCACATCTATATCAGGGTACAAATCAAGAAATTCTGCCATAACCTCATACCCCTTTGCCTGAGTAAATTCACCGGATTTTGCATCTAACATATTCCAGTTATCATGGTATCTGCTAATCTTTGCAAAGCCCTCTGTCCTTCCAAGCTGTGCCGATGATTCCAGCGTTCCCTGAAGTGTAACTATATTTATCTCATCCTCATTCATATTCCTGTCACTCAGATAATTTTCAAGCCACTCTCCAGCCCTTTGTCCCTCCAGCGTAAAATCAGAACCAACAAAACAAGTATATAAGCTCTCATCATCAGTAGAAATCTGCCTATCCACAAGAATTACAGGAATACCAGCATCACGAGCTTCCTCAAGTACCGACTCCCATCCTGTTTCCACCACCGGATCAATTACAATATAATCAACCCCCTGTAATATAAACTCTCTTACAGCCTTAACCTGATTTTCCTGTTCCTGCTGTCCATCCTCAAATAACAGATGATATCCATTTTCCTCTGTAAATGTTGTTGCATATGACTTTGTATTAGTAGTTCTCCAATCTGATTCAGAACCAACCTGAGCTATACCCACCACAATAAACTGACCGTTCTGAGACACATCTGCAGTTTCAGTCTCGGTCTCAGAATTATACTCAAATCCGCACCCTGTCAAAAGAGTGCATATCATAGTCAAACTGGCAACAACTGGCATCCATCTGCCAAAAACCCTCTTCATAAATAATTCCATCCTTATTTTCAACCATATAATAATTTTAAATAACATCTGTATTCAAGCTTAAATATAAGAATCTACACAAAGGGAGCAGGTTTCCCTGCCCCCAAAAGGTGTTAGTATAAACATTATTTGCTCTTCTCTTTGATTTTTGCAAATACACTCTGCAAAATAATGAAGAAACAAAGTAATGCTGCTACTGCAATATTAGACCATGAGCTTAACAGCTTACCATTTGTCTTAACAAGTGTTGAAATAGTACCATTAATCAATACACCAAAGAACGAACCAATGACATTTCCAACACCACCGGTTAACAGTGTTCCTCCAATTACGGCTGAAGAAATTGCATCCATTTCAAGCCCCGTTGCCTGCTGTACACTTCCTGACATGGTATTCAGACAGAAGCAAATACCTCCGATTGAACACAGTACAGAAGAAAGAACATATGCTTTTAATTTTGTTTTTGCAACATCAAGTCCCATCATTACTGCGGATTGCTCACTTCCACCTACAGCATATAAGCTTCTACCAAACTTAGTATACTTAAGCATCAGGAATACTATTATCAGAACAACCAGTGCAATTACAACCGGAATTCTGACATATGGAACCTGGAGAACACCCTTGTTATTTGTGTATGCACCAAATGGGAGTTCAATTTTTGTCTGAGCAATCTTTACAAATAATTCACTACTACTTACAGATACCTGCTCTGTACAAATAACTGCGGTCATGCCTCGTCCAAAGAACATACCTGCCATTGTAACGATAAATGGCTGAATTTTGAGATATCCAACGCAGAAGCCCTGAACCATTCCAAACACAGCGCCTATCACAAGTACAAGAACCATGAGAAGAATTGGATTCATATTCCATTTCTCAATACCTACTGCAATGAACATACAATCCATAGCAATAAGTGATCCTACCGAAATATCAATTCCACCAGTCAACATAACACATGTCATTCCACATGTTACGCAGAGAAGTCCTGCATTGTTAATCAAGATATTTAAGAAAGTCTGTAAGTGCGTAAAACCTTTAGTAGAATATACAACACAACCTGCTATGTACATCACAACAAAAAGTGCAATTGTGATAAGGAGGAGCAATGTATTTCCATTAATTTTCTTTAATGATTTCATTATGCCACACCTCCTTTTAATGCTGCTTTCTTTGCCTGTCTGCGTGCAAAGAATGCCTTAACTGGAGGAGCCTGAATAGCAACAATTATGATAACGATAATTGCTTTGTATACAGGTGCCTGCTCTGTCGATACACCCAGAGCATACAATGTTGTTGTAATAGCCTGAATTGTGTAAGCACCAATAATTGATCCAGCAAGTCTGAACTTACCACCACCAAGACTGTTTCCTCCAAGAGCAACAGCAAGAATAGCATCAAGCTCAAAATTAAGTCCAATATTATTTGAATCAGCTGATGTTATTCTGGAGCTTGCAATGATACCTGCAATACCTGCACACAAACCACAGATAATGTAGCAGATGAAAATAATTCTCTCAGATCTAACACCTGCGATACGAGATGCTTTTCTGTTAATTCCAACACTCTGCACATAAAGTCCGAGTGCTGTCTTCTTAAGTAAGACTGTAGCAACAAGAATACATACAGCTGCGATTATAATAGGTGTTGGAAGAATTCCAAGATGACCACCAAATACACCAAATGAATCAACACGTACATATACGATTAGGTTGTTACATAACAATAAACCAATAGCTCTGGCTGCCGAGAACAAAATCAATGTGGCAACCATAGGTTGAACATTCAAGAAAGCAACAAGTGCACCATTAAATGCTCCACAAACTCCTGCAAGAAGGATACCTGCGATAACACCTACAAAAAGAGGTACATTGTACGAGCTTGTAGATGAAACACCAAATCCAGCCAAAAGCATACAACAGAAAGATGCTGCAAGTGACATTACGGATCCTACAGAAATATCTGTTCCAGCTGAGCAGGAAACAACGAGTGTCATTCCAATTGCAAGAATTGCAATTTCGCTACCACGGTTTAATACATCAATTAATCTACCATACAAAATACCATTTCTAACTGAAATAGTGAAGAAATTAAGTGCAAAATTTCCATTAATTGCGTCAAAGATAATATTGACAGCCATTACCAGAATCATACAGAAAATTGGTAGAAACAGTGGTTTACTTATAAGCTTTTTAATATTAGTCATTTTCTCCACCTCCTGCAATTCCGCTCATTACATTTTCTTGTGTGAGATTCTCAGTGATTTCCCCTACTGTCTGACCATCTCTCAATATAATAAGCTTATTACATGTACGAATCATCTCTTCAATCTCTGAAGATATAAAGATAAGACTCTTTCCTTCCTTAGCAAGCTTTAATACAAGCTTCTGAATTTCTGTCTTTGTACCTACGTCAATACCACGAGTAGGCTCATCAAGTATAAGGAAATCAGGATCAGTAGCAAGCCATCTTGCAAGAATAACCTTCTGCTGATTTCCACCTGAAAGCTGTCCAATCAAGGTTTCCTTACTTGCAGTCTTAATCTGAAGCATCTCAATATACTTGTCAGCAATTTCATTCTGCTTGCTCATTGGTAATAAGTGGAACATACCACGTTTTGCCTGAAGCGCAAGAATGATATTCTCTCTTACCGATAAATCTCCAATTATACCCTCTGCTTTTCTATCATCTGGTAATAATCCCATTCCAAGGTTCATTGCATCAATTGGAGCATTAATTTTAACCTTCTGTCCATTGAATTCCAACTCACCTGTCTGATTTTTATCTGCACCATAAATTACTCTTGCAAGTTCACTACGTCCAGATCCCAAAAGACCTGTAAGACCAACAACCTCACCTTTGTGAATTTCCAAATCAAATGGTTTGATTGTTCCCTTGTGACTCATACCCTTAGCCTTTACAACTAATGGTGCATTTGTAAAGTCGATATTATCCTCTGTCTTGATTGATGCCAAGTCATCAAAATCTTTTCCCATCATAGCAGCTACAAGCTTTACTCTTGGAAGCTCTGCTATTGGATACTCACCGACTAATGTTCCGTTTCTAAGTACTGTGATGCGGTCGCAGACTTCATATACCTGCTCAAGGAAATGCGTAACAAAGACTATTGAAACACCCTTTTCCTTTAACTGACGCATCAGCTTAAATAATTTTGCAACCTCATTATCGTCAAGTGAAGAAGTTGGCTCGTCAAGAATAAGAACCTTACACTCCATATCCACAGCTCTTGCAATAGCAATCATCTGCTGAAGTGCTAGCGAGTAATCCTCAAGAGTCTTGGTAACATCTACATCAAGTTCCAATTCCTTCATTATTCGACTTGAGCGTGAGATCATTTCCTTCCAATCGATTGTCCCTAATTTAGTTCTAGGTTCACGACCTATATATAAATTCTCCGCAACACTTAAGTTCGGACACAGGTTTACTTCCTGATAAACTGTTGATATTCCTTTTTTCTGTGCATCAAGAGTAGAATGATTTACAACAGGTCCATCGATTCCCTCGACATGTATTTCCCCTGCCTCAAAGGCATTTATTCCTGTAAGACATTTGATCAATGTTGATTTTCCTGCACCGTTCTCTCCCATAAGCGCCATGATTTCGCCCTTGCGAAGAGTCAAATCCACATTATCCAATGCTTTTACTCCAGGGAATGTCATTGATATCCCCCTCATGGTAAGCACTACATTTTTGTCCATAATAACACCCTTTCATAAAATGGGAGGAGGTCCAGTCGGATCTCCTCCCAGAATAAACATCACTACCTCGAATTAGTACTGTGCATCAATGATAGTCTGGTCAACAACAGTAAGATCCTGACTCTCACCATTTACTGTAATTGAAGAAAGAATATCCTCGTTTACGAACCAATGCTCTGTCATGTATACTTCCTTCTCTGGTGTCTCACCATTCTGAAGTGCCTGAATAACCTGCTCTACAAATGGAGCTGCAAGTGGGTTACACTCGAAATCAGCATTGATCTCTCCAGATAATACTTTCTCAAGTCCAGCTGTACAAGCATCGAATGAGATTAAGATAACATCTCCGTCAACACCATAAGATACACCAGCGTTCTTCATTGCTGTCATAGCACCGAATGCTTCGTTATCGTTCTGACATACAACTACATTGAACTGACCTTCATAACTCTTGCAGTATGACTCCATAACTTCCTGTCCACCTGCTTCTGTGAAGTCGCCGCTCTGAGAATCAAGAATGTTCCATCCATTAGCATCAGCAATCTCTTTGAAGCCCTCTGTACGTCCGATTGTAGCAGATGCTCCTGTAGATCCCTCAATTACAAGAACGTTAACATCGCTAATTCCCTTAGCCTCTGTGTATGCCTTTAACCACTCACCAGCTGCAAGACCTTCTGTCTTAAAGTTTGATCCAACCCATGATACATATTTATCAGAATCTTCAATTGTACGGTCGATTACGATAACAGGAATTCCTGCATCCTCACACTCTGTAAGAACTGTATCCCATCCTGTAGATACGATAGGGTCAATGATTATGTAATCAACATCCTGCTCGATGAATCCACGAACAGCCTCAAGCTGAACTGCTGAATCATTATCACAATCTACAAACTGTAAATCATAACCATTCTCTGCACTGAATACTGTCTGGCATGAATTTGTTGATGCTGTACGCCAATCTGACTCATGTCCTACCTGAGCGAAACCAATTGTAATAACATCTCCTGATGCTGCTCCATCGTCTGTTGTTGCTCCATCATCTGCTGCTCCATCATCTGTTGTTGCTCCGTCATCTGTTGTTGCACTAGCATCTGACGAACCTGCATCTGTTGAACCACTTCCACATCCTGCCAGTAATGTTGCTCCAAGAGCTGCACACATTAACATGCTTACTACTTTCTTTTTCATTTAAAAACCCTCCATAAATTTTTATTATTTAACAAGCCCCTTGCTTGTTATGAGAAAATTATAGTTCTCTTACTAATAAATAAATACGGAGGGTCTTTCGATTTTAGTTTGTTTTTTTATTGTTTTTTTATATTTACAGCAAAAAAAGTACTAACTTTTACGAAAATGTTTAATTTTTTATTTAAAAAGTTTGTTTTTTTACGACTGGTATTCTTACCGCTATAGAGGTTCCCACCTTATATGTACTTTCGATATTAAGCCCATACTCTTCTCCATAGTTAAGCTCAAGTCTTTGATTTACATTAAACAGCCCAAATCCACCATTATCTCTGTCGTCCTGAATAGCTCCGGATATAATTCCTTTGAGTCTTCTAACCTCATCCTCAGTCATTCCGATTCCATCATCTGAAACAACAAATTCTATATCCTCACCTTTCATTTTACCAACAATATTTATATGTCCCATGCCACGCTTATTCTTGATTCCATGGTATAATGCATTTTCCACAATTGGTTGTAATGTGAGTTTCAGTATAGTATTATCTAAAATCTCATTATCAAAATCTATATCATACGAAAGAATATCCCTATATCTAAATTTCTGAATAGCCAGATAGCTTTCTATATGTTCTTTTTCCTCAGCGACAGTGATATAATCCCTTCCTTTACTTAAGGTTGTTCTAAAAAAGCTGGACAAAGATGCTACCATGTTTACAACCTGGTCGTTTTCACCAGATTCCGCTAACCATATAATATTATCCAAAGTATTGTACAAGAAATGAGGATTAATCTGCTCCTGCAAAAGCCTAAGCTCTGTTGCTCTCAGATTGATTTCCTCCACTCGAATATCGTCTACAAGTTGTCCGATTTTTTCAATCATCTGATTCACACTATTATTCAGATTTTGTATCTCTTCGATGGAATTATCCACACTGCTTCGTATTGCAAAATCACCTTCACCTGCAGCTGCCGCCACATCACAGAGTTCTGAAATCGGTTCTGTTATATTTCGCACAATTATCTTTGCAAAGAAGACAACACTGACAAGGATTATTGCAAGAAGAATGCTTATAATAAGAATCATTCTCTGAACTTCCTTGTGTACCCCCTGCCTCAGTCCCTCCAGGTTTTGACTTTGCTCATAGATATATTCCTGAATCTGTTCTTGAATCAGCTCCGTCAGCACTCTTACATCAAGTTCCAGACGTTCCATGTTTGTCTCATACATACCTGGAACAAGAGCATCCTCCTCTATCTCCACCACATGTGTTTCAAGAGTGTCAAGACATGTGAGAATTCTATCCAGCTTGGATTTTGCCGACATTGTCTCAGCTTCTTCATACAGATTCTCAAATACCTCCCTGGCCTCCCCTATCATAATCTGTGGTTTTTGAGTGTCAACAATATCTTCTGCTCTTGCAGAATTTACTACTATTATGTACATCACATAATCGACATCTTCCTTAAAGTTAATATTATATGCATTTGCCTTGGTAATCTGCTCTACAATATCATCATACTTGGACGATAAATTATATGTAAGTACAAGAAGGTATATCAGCAATGATGTCAATGGAATTATACATAATACAATTAAAATATTTAATCTATTACTAAGTGATGCACCCCTTTTTCTCATACCCTCTTCTCCTGCTAATTGGCTGCCCTATACTCTCTAGGTGTCATGTTTTGGTTCTTCTTAAAAAGCGAACTAAAATAGTGAGAATCATGATATCCCACTTCAAAGGCAATATCACTGGTCCGCATATTGGTAGTCCTTAGAAGTATTTTTGCCTGTTCCATTCTCACGTCCGTCAAATATTCCACAAATGTCTTGTTCATATTCTGCGCAAATATGGTGCTGAAATGATTTGGACTTAATCCCACAAACTTTGAAACCATATTTAGCGATATATCCTCATTTGAGTAGTTCTCGTCTATATACTTACAGGCTTTTTGTACAATATCTTCATTCTTATCTGTTACAGAATCATCCCTGTATTCAATTGCCTTTCTAATACATGATACTATGTATTTTTTTGTAGGCTCTATGCCAGTATAAATCTGAGACAGCTCCTCTGTTTTGCCAAAATCATTCACAAGCTCTTCCTTCGGATATCCCATTTCCTGCAGTGTACCCATTATTACAATGGACATATCCATTATCACATACTGCCTAAAAAGAATTGACTGTACATTTTTAGTACCTATTTTCTCAAAGTAATCATCCACAAATTTCTCAACCTCACTCTTAAGTCCAGTCTTAATAAAATTTGATAATTTTCCACTGTCCGCCTGAGATAAATTCATGGTCATAAAATCCACTTGCTCGTCACAGCTGCCAATACCATTTTTCCCACACATTACAATCTGGTTATGCTCTCTGAGATATCTGTGGGCAAAATGTTCATTTGCCTCTTCAAAGCATCTTTTCATATCCCCGATACGTTCCACCGGATTACCAACTACAATATAGTATTCAAGTGAATAATCAGACAAAAGCTTTTTAAATTTTTCTTTACAGCACTCTATAGTTTCTTCGATAGATACTTCCTCTGTTTCTTTTAAAACAAAAGCATATTCCTCTTTATTCTTTTCCACTACAAAAACTTGTGGAAACTCTTTTTGCAATTCCAGTATTCCATTTTCAACCTTATTAAGCACATCAGTTTCATCTTCCAGCACTTTTGTGGCGAATAACTGCATCATCACAAGATTGTATCGTGATGCTACAAATTCCACCCCAAACTTTTCGCCCTCCGAATAAATCTGAGAGACAGAAAGCTCTCCGCTTATTAGTTGTCTAAAAAAGCTAAGCCTCTTGATTTTATTTTTCTCCCATCCATCATCGGGATTTTCAAAAGATAAATTCTTCTGTCTCTCATCATATATAACCTTCTCAACCCGATGCAGGACTTCCAAAAGCTGGACACTGGTTATTGGTTTAAGTAAATACTCTGCAACACCTATGCTGATAGCCTCTTTTGCATAAGCAAACTCATCGTAACCTGTCAAAAATATAATTTTCAAATCAGGCATATCTTTTTTCACAAGACGGCTCAGTTCTATTCCGTCCATAAAAGGCATCTTAATATCTGTAATCAGTATATCTGGTTTTGTTTTCTGTATAAGCGGATATGCCAGTTCTCCATCACTTGCATCTCCTACGAACTCAAACCCTTCTTTCTCCCAAGGAATATTTTTCTTTATTCCCTCTCTCATTACTATTTCATCTTCAACCAAAAAAACTTTTATCATAACCTTTATCCTTCAAAAAAACACCAGACCAAGCGGTCTGGCGCCAATCCCCCACAATCGATTTTAAATCATTGTTCTAACTGTCTTTGGTTTGTACCCCGCTCTCTCCAAAGCATCCATAATTTGTTCCTTGTGTTCAGTTCCAAAGCACTCAAGTGTAATGCGAAGCTCAACAGCAGCGCTTCTGTTTGTTGTGACAAACTGATTGTGCTCAAGCTTAATAACATTTCCCTGCTGCTTTGCAAGAGTATCTGCAACCTTAGCAAGCTCTCCTGGCTTGTCAGGAAGAAGCACAGAGACTGTAAATATTCTATCCCTGAAAATAAGTCCCTGCTGAACCACAGAAGACATTGTTATTACATCCATATTTCCACCACTTAGGATAGAAACAACTCTTTTATCTTTCACATTCAGATGCTTTAATGCCGCAACTGTGAGAAGTCCTGAATTTTCAACAACCATCTTATGATTTTCTACCATATCAAGGAAAGCGCCAATAAGCTCGTCATCCTCAATTGTAATAATATCATCAAGATTCTTTTGAATATAAGGGAATATATTGCTGCCTGGAGTCTTAACTGCTGTACCATCCGCAATTGTATTAACCGTTGGCAGGGTTGTCACCTTACCATTTTTAAAACTTTCCTGCATGCAATTTGCGCCAGCAGGTTCTACTCCAATCACCTTAATCTTTGGATTTAAAAGCTTTGCAAGTGTTGACACACCTGTGGCAAGTCCACCGCCACCAATAGGAACAAGAATATATTCCACAAGTGGAAGCTCCTTAAAAATTTCCATGGCGATAGTTCCCTGGCCGGTGGCAACTACAGGATCATCAAAAGGATGAATGAATGTATATCCCTTTTCCTCTGCAAGCTCATAAGCCTTGGCACATGCCTCATCATACACATCACCGTAAAGTACCACTTCTGCACCATAACTCTTGGTACGGTTTACCTTAATAAGAGGTGTTGTTGTCGGCATAACAATAACAGCCTTACATCCATAACATTTGGCAGCATAGGCAACTCCCTGTGCATGATTTCCGGCTGATGCAGTAATAAGACCTTTGCTTCTCTCCTCATCTGAGAGTGTACTGATCTTGTAGTATGCACCTCTAACCTTATATGCACCTGTAAACTGCATATTTTCCGGCTTCAAATAAACCTTATTTCCTGTCTGCTCGCTAAAATAGTCACTGTAAACCAGCTTTGTCTCAAGAGTGACCTCCCTGACTTTTTCACTGGCTTCTTCAAATTTGTCAAGTGTCAACATAATTCCGTCGTCCTTCCCAGTTATCGTAATAAATATTTTCCAATATTTTATTACAATCAACAATTAACTTCAATACTATTACTCCTGTGTATTAAACAATGCATTAACAAATTCATCAGAATCAAACTTCTGTAAATCGTCTATTGTTTCTCCTACACCAATGTATTTAACAGGAACTGCAAGCTCTGACTGAATAGCCACTGCAATTCCGCCCTTTGCAGTTCCATCCATCTTTGTAAGAACTATTCCAGATATTTTTGCCACATCAGAAAATTCCTT
>CAMFPD010000019.1 GCA_945971355.1 uncultured Lachnobacterium sp. | reverse complement strand
AGTTAAGGGTTTTTTGGTTGACAACCCTTCATTCCTTTATTATGCTAAAGTCAGCAGAATGAATATATAAGAGTCAGGAGGGGGAAATGCTCAAAGAGAATATGAAACAAGTAAACAAAATCATTGCAACAACACTAGCATGGTGCTCGTTTGTAATGATTGCCCTTGTTTTTACAGAGATAGTCGGAATTTTTAAATTTCCACATTTGGTGCGCGGTACGATTATTATAGTAGGTGCAATGACCACAATTGTGCCGTACATATTGCTGAAACTTAAGGTGTCAGATATTTTCCTTAAGTATTATATGCTCGTTGCATTGTCTATATTAATTGGAACTCTGGGAACTAGCAATTCTCTGGGAATATACATAACTTACGTGTTGGTTCCAATTGTAAGTTGTCTGTATTTTGATAAAGTATTTACACTTCGAATGGGAATATTTTCATATATTATTATGACAATAGCAGTGTACGTCAATGCAGCAGGCAAAATGGAAGTAACATATTGGCACTGGAGCCATTGGGAGACATTTCGTGATTATATGATTGGTTTCACTCTGGAATATGTTGTTGTTCTTATGTTTGTTTATCAGGTTGTAAAACGTGCTCAGACTTTTATGGAAACCCAGTACAAGAGTCTGGAGATACTACAGGAAGAGAATGAACATCAGAAAAAGATAACTGCTATTGTTGCAAAGGGCTTGCCTAGTGACAATATGCAGGCTTTGAATAAACTTACAGATGATTTGGAGACATATACGCCAGAAAATCAGGCTAAGCTTACAGCAGGACACCAGTTTATGGTGAAAATGCAAAATATATTGGTTTATGGTGAAAATGCTGATAGTTCCTTGAATCAGGTATTGGGATTACTTGGAGAGTATTTTAAATTAGAAAGAATCTGGTTTGTGGAAATTGATCCAGAAAATGCTTCTACAAAATTGTCCTACCAATGGTACAAGGATTCTTGCAATGAGATAAAAGATTACTGCTCTGATATGCCGGTTGAAGTACAGAATAAAGTTATTGAATTGTATGACAAAAATGGATATCTGGAAGGTAATAAGAACCTACCATTTGGTATAGATTGTGATTACAGCAGATATTTAAATGAAAAAATGTTAGGAACTCAGCTTTGGATTCCAGCCTTTAAGGAAGGACAGTACATTGGTGCAATGTGCTTTGAAAGTGGTGAGCTGAAGGAATTTTCTGTAATAGATAAGTTTTTATTGACAGAGGCCACAGGTATTGTGGCAACACAGGTTGAGCGCCTTAATTCGGACAATGCCAATGCTGCCAAGAGTAATTTCCTGTCAAGTATGTCCCATGAGATTAGAACACCTATGAATGCCATTATGGGAATGACAACAGTAGCACTAAGAGAGGATGTAAACGATAATGTCAGGAAGTGTCTTAATATTATTAAATCATCTTCGGAGGGACTTCTTACAATAATTAATGATATTCTTGATTTGTCAAAAATAGAGTCCGGACGTATTGAGATAATTGAAGAGAATTATCAGATTATGTCTCTTTTAAATGATGTTAGTATTATGGCAAATGCAAGAAACGCAGAGAAGGGACTGGATATAAAATACGAGTATAGTTCTGAGCTGCCTTCAAAACTATTTGGTGATTTTGTTCGAATCAAACAGGTTATGATTAATCTGGTAACAAATTCTATAAAGTACACTGATGAGGGAACTGTTACTGTTCGTCTGTCATGTAAAAATATGGATGCTGACAATACCCTTATGAGATTTGAAGTAACTGATACAGGTCAGGGAATAAGAGATGAGGATATTGATAAGTTGTTCTCAGCATATACTCAGGTTAATCAGGAGAAAAATCATCACAAAGAGGGAACTGGACTGGGACTCAGGATATCTAAACAGCTCATAGAGCTTATGGGGGGAACTATTGGTGTGGAGAGTACCTATGGTGTAGGCTCAACCTTCTATTTTGAGGTGCCACAGCAGATTAAAGATTCTACACCGGCTGGAACACTTGAGCAGTTTGAATATGATTCTCAGGACGATGATGAGGCAATAAACTTTACTGCGCCTGATGCAAGGGTACTTATAGTGGATGATAATAAGCTTAATCTGGTGATAGAGAAGGCTCTATTCAGACCTCTTATGATGAATATCACTACAGCAAGCAGTGGTATGGAGGCAATTAAGCTGGTAAAAGAAAATGAATATGATTTGATATTTATGGATCATTTTATGCCAGAGATGGATGGCGTGGAAACTGTACAAGTTATCAGAAAGCTAGAAGGAAATCCAAACCAGAATATTCCAATAGTTGCGCTTACAGCGGATGCTATTTCCGGAGTCAGGGATGAAATGATTTCGGCAGGAATGAATGATTTCCTGAGTAAACCTATTCAAATGAAGGCTGCCTTGAGAATTTTTAAGACATATCTATCAAAGTAAAAAAGCACTTACAAATACTGTAAGTGCTTAGCAGTCCGTACGGGAATCGAACCCGTGTTTCCGCCGTGAGAGGGCGGCGTCTTAACCGCTTGACCAACGAACCGTGTATTATAATATCAAACAGATGAGGGTTCGTCAAGCACTATTTTGAACTTTTGCAGAAGGAAAAGGTGATATTTGTGAATATTACACAAATATCACCTTTCTATTTTGTGAGGGGTTATGCGATTAACCTTTGATTATTGCACTGTGTTTTATTATTATATGATTGAGCGATGAGTTAATGGCTATATCGCAAATATAAAATGACCGGTCAGAATTTAATCAAATTGTTACAAAAACAGAAATTATATTATTAAGAAAAAAGGTATCTGTGAAGGTACTGAACAGATACGAAAAAAGAAGAGAAAGATTATGTCAGACAGCAGAGTTAGAATAGCAGATGTTGCGGAGGCACTTGGGCTTAGCACAGCTACAGTATCAAATGTAATACATGGAAAAACTAAAAAGATTTCAGATGAAACTGTTCGCAGGGTTCAGGAGAAGCTGGAGGAGATGAATTATATTCCCAACATGGCGGGAATTCTTTTGGCACAGAACAATTCCAAAATTATAGGTGTGGTCATAAATGACGGACCCAAATATGAGGGCAAGGTTTTAGAAGATGGTTTTGTTATGGCATCCTTGAATGCTTTATCAAGAGAACTGAATGAGAGAGGTTACTTTCTGATGATTAAAACTACAAGACACTGTGCAGAGATACCTCCCTTTGCCTCAATGTGGAATATGGATGGACTTATTCTTATGGGCTTTTGTGAGGCAGAGTACAAGAAGCTTAGGGAGAATATGAGGATTTCCTTTGTGGTGTATGATGGCTATTTTGATAATACAGACAGAATCGTCAATCTGGTGATAGACCATTATGATGGAGGCTATCAGGCAGGCAAATATTTTAAAGAAGCAGGACACAGCGCAGCACTTTGTATTTCCGATAATTACATTTGCATGGATGAGGAAAGAATAGAGGGATTTAAGGCGGCTTTTGCTCCCGGAAAAGTTAAAGTATTACAAATTCCTATTCTTCGAGAGGAAAGAAATAAGTATTACAAGGCGCATCTGAAAGAAATTAAGAAATACTCAGCTTGCTTTGCAGTATCTGATTTTTATGCCTTGGATTTCATGCATTTTATTCAGAGAGAGGGACTCAGTGTTCCAGATGACATATCTGTGATTGGTTTTGACGATACAACGGCAAGCAGGGATAATATTCCCTCTCTGTCAACCATACATCAGGATGCAACGGTAAGAGCAAAAACAGCGATGAATCTGCTGGAAAAAATGAAAAACGGTGAGGCTGTGGAGAATAAAGTCACGCTCCCAGTTCAGTTGATACTTAGGGACAGTACTAAGTAATACAAAGTAAACTGATTTATAGAATTAGGATATATATAGAATATAAAATTGTGTTGAATCAAGGAAATATGAGATATATGAAAGGACGTTAGTTATGAGTGATTTTGTAAATGCAGGTATTATTAATAATGATAAACACCTGTTAAATAAGGAATTTATAGGAACAGTTGGCAAGATAGCCATACCTGTAGCACTTCAGAGTATGCTGCAGTCGTCATTTTCTATAGTAGATCAGCTGATGATAGGTCAGCTGGGAAAAAACAGTATCGCTGCAGTTGGACTGGGAGGAAATCTGGGATTGATTTTCTCTGTGGTTGTAGGTGCAATTGGAACTGTAGCAGGTATTATCATCTCACAGTTTCTAGGTGCGGGTGATGAGAAAGAGGCATGGAGAGGCTTTACAGTTAGTGCATTGTTTGCGGTTATTGTTGCAACTATATTTATGGGAGCCTGCTTTTTATTTGCAAATGAGATATTGGGATTATACACAACAGATGCACTCACAATCGCAGAGGGGACACCATATCTTAAGCTTATTTCATTAACCTGCATACCTTCGGCAATAAGTATAATTGTAGCAACCTGGCTGCGTTGTAGTGACCATGCCACAATTCCACTTGTTGCAAGTTTTGTGGCAGTAATCTGTAATACAGGATTAAATTATGTTTTGATTTTTGGAAGATTTGGTTTTTCTCCACTTGGTGCAAAGGGTGCTGGATATGCAACACTTGTTTCACAGTTATTTAATCTTATTTTCATGGTTTGCGGAATGCTCATATGCCTTAAAAAGGATAATAGAAAAATCATGTTATCAGTGCGTTTGCAAAAGGTTACATTTGGAGAGTATATGGTTATGATTATGCCTATCCTTATAAGCGAGTTCCTCTGGAGCCTTGGTCAAAATATTAACTCTGGTGTATACGGACACTTGGGAACAGACAGCTTAGCGGCATATACATTGACAACACCAATTCAGGGATTGCTGGTTGGAGCTTTGAGCGGTTTATCAGCGGCAGCGGGAGTACTGATTGGAAAGAAGCTTGGTAAAAAGGACTTTGATGGGGCATATACAGATTCAAAAGGGCTGTTATGGCTTGGAGTTATTGGTTCAGTAATTTTGTCCGTAGTCTTGATTTCGTTGGCAGGAGTTTATGTATCCTTTTATCAGGTTGAAGAAGTAGTGATGAGAACTGCAAGAATTTTGCTTATTGTGTTTGCATTATACGCTCCTGTAAAGGTACTAAATATGATTCTCGGTGGAGGAATTATCAGAAGTGGTGGAGACACCAGGATAATTATGATGATAGATATTATAGGAACCTGGTTAGTAGGAATTCCACTTTGCTTTTTAGCAGCATATGGGCTTAAGCTTTCGATTGTACCAGTGTATGCAATTCTTTCGGTGGAAGAAGTGGTTCGTCTTGTGATTTCTCTAATTATCTTCAAACGAAAAAACTGGATGAGGAGTTTGGAGAAGTAATTTTTTACCTATATAAGTTTTCAGCAAAAAATGAGTGTGGCATATATTGTCATGCTCATTTTGTCCTTCCCCAAAGGGCATTGTGTTGTCAGATAAAAATGCTATAATATATGAATAAAATTTATATAAAGAGGATAGGATATGACGATAAAGTTTTTTCTAGAGATGACAGATGAACAGAAGGATAGCTTAGATACTCAGATTTATGAATGCGATATGGATGATGAGTTCTGGTGGGAGGATCAGGAGACTACCATCGTTACAGAGAATAGTTTCTTTGCTAACGATATGGAACAGCTGTTAAAGGAGCTTGATATTCCGTTTACAATTGATCAGGAAGACTAGATTTGGCGCTAGACAAAATAGGATAAGCTATTTTGCAACTTCGACTGTAAACATAGAGATTAATGTGTAGTACAATTACATCAATGGAGGTGATTAGTATGTTAACAGTTTTATTTATTCTCTTAATGATAGTCGTTTTTGGAAAATTAATAGCCCTTGCGATTAAGGCAACATGGGGAATTACAAAGATCGTTTTTGGAATTATTCTTTTGCCTATAGTCTTGATAGTATTAGCGCTATCTGGTTTAATTGTAGTAGCACTACCAATATTGTTAATTGTAGGGCTTATTACATTGTTGATACCAAAAAATGGTTAAGGAGGAGTAGGTGAATGAGATATAGGATTGATGGCGAAAATTTGCCAGTTTTAAAGGTGCTCTTGGAGCAGGGGGAAGCAATTGAATGTGAAGCAGGTGCAATGTCCTGGATGGATAATGAGATTCAGATGCAGACATCTGCAGGTGGATTAGGAAAAATGTTTGGGCGTATGCTTACAAATGAGAGAGCGTTCACAAATACATATGTTGCAAACAGAACAGGAGAGATAGCATTTTCTTCTAAATTTCCAGGGTCAATCAGAGCAGTGGAAATTACACCGGGAAATGGACTTATTGTGCAGAAGGGGTCATTTCTTGCATCATTTGGAAATATCACAAGTGAGGTTTATATTCAGCAGAGACTTGGACGAGGCTTGTTCGGTGGTGAAGGCTTCCTTATGAGAAGGTTCACAGGAAACGGAATCGTGTTCCTCGAGATTGATGGCTCAGCCCACGAATATGATATTCCAGCAGGTGATTGCAAGATTATTGATACCGGTTATGTAGCTGCAATGACAGAGAGCTGCAGAATGGAAGTAAAGACAATCAGCGGAGTGACCAATGTACTGTTTGGAGGAGAAGGACTCTTCAATACAGTGGTTTATGGACCAGGAAAAGTAACACTTCAGAGTATGCCAATAGCATCGACCGCTATGCAGCTGTATCAGTATATGCCACATCCATCAAATTAAAGAAAATCGTATCTGTGAAGGTACTGAACAGATACAGAAAATTATAGTACAAGGGACTGCAAAAGCAGTCCCTTGTAAAGGATATACTATGGAGATAAATTTAAGCAGTATTAGGATCAGGGAAATAAAGCAAGGGGACATGAGGCTGTGTGAATATGGAGAAGAAGGCGCAAGACAGGAGGCTCTTCTGATATTGAGCCAGGAATGCAGGACCTATAATGCATTCCTCAATCCTTCACTGGATATCCTTGAATTCCGGCATCTTGCAAAGAAGATGGAGGAAAAGCAGGGTATACAGGTAATCACAAGCCATGGGGGTGTGGATTACACAGATATTTTCATCAATGTGAAGCTGGAAAAGGACAGTACCACAAGACTTTACGAGGAGGGCTTCTTTGAGAGCGATGGTGAGGAGTGCTGGCAGTATGTAGAGTATAAGAGGTCGGGCAATGCGGCAAAAAATGGAAAGCATTTATTTATCCGCAAGGATTTCCATGCCAGCATGATGAACTGGACATGGATGGGCAGACCGCCTGTTTTTGATGAAATACGCATGTCATATGTGGAGCGTAAAGCATATGAATCGCTGGTAAACAGCACAATCAAGGATGCTGTGGTCATAGACCCTGAGGGAATCCTTGTGCTGGACGATATAGAAAACCATTTTAAGACCAATGCAGCTATGGTAGGTCTGAAGAACGAAAGTGAGGCAAGCCTTACAAGAGCTATAGTTGAGTGCACAAATATGGTTACGGATGGTGAATGTCTGATAGACGATTCCGTATTTGGCGCAAGAGATGCGGGGATGATGCTGCTTAGAAACTTCTTTTTCAAGTCCTGCGGCTTTAGAACGGATATTCAGGGATATTATAAAGAGGTTTTTGGCAATGAATACGAGACTGCCACAATTGAAGATCGCTGGGGCTATCCGATTCCGGTGAAGAATATTCGTATGATAGTTACAAACAGCTCATTTAAGCTGTTCAAATTCAATACCTACATGGCAAAGGAGGAGCCTGAATATAATATACAAAGTATGCATGGCGGAGACATATCAGAGGAATATGATATGTTTCAGGAAAACGGGCTCAATACTTTTCTCCTGTGGGTTGAAGCAGTAAAGAAAAACGGGAGCATATTTGGGGTTGTCAAATTCGAAGAAAAGCATTGTGACAACCGCCATTTTACATATCAGATGATAAATTCCATGAATCTGTCCAGGGATGATGTAAACGGATTGATGGAAGAGGATATAAAGGAATATATCCGACTAAAAACAGATGATGAGGCATACGAAGAATATATAGGCGGAGGACAGGAAGGAGACACTGAGCCTACCTACACCGATGATTTTTTACTTAATATGTCACGTAAAAATCCGATGTTCAGACAGACGAAGGTGTATAAGGATAAGAAGTACAAATTCCTGACTGCATATCTGCAGAAGCTGTACGAGGGGAAAATAGCTGTTGATGCAGATTACAGAACTCTGTGCAGTATGCCATGGGAACTTCTGACTTACTCTGTGCACAGGGATGTGTCCAGAATAGAACCGGTTTTGAAGAAGGGCGAGGTGTGTATCCTTGACATCCCGGAGGGGGAGAAGGTAGTGCTATGCCGTAATCCCCATACCTGTGCCAGCAATGTTGTCTGCGCCACAAACAGAATCCCGGATGAAATAAAACTGTGGTTTGGCTTTGAAAGAAAGGACCACACAAGCAATATTGTAGTTCTATCGCCGTGGGAGTGGGATGTTATGGCGGCCTTAAACGGTGCAGATTTTGATTCTGATGAGGCATTGTGCATCAGGGAGCCGATTGTGGTCAAGCGAGCGGAGGAGTTGCTCACTGACGAAATAATCGCATCAGTGCCACATGAGGTTACAGAGGACTTTACCAATGATAAGAAAATAATGCGCGGTATCAACGACTATGAGAGTCAGAAGGAGACAGACCAGATTCTTTTTAACAATAACATAGGAAGAATCAGCAATTATGTGCAGGCATTAAACAGCTATTACTGGCATGTGAGGCGCAACGAAGGCATAGAGCTATGTAATCAGGGTACACTTTATGATGATATCCAGATATTGTCAGTGCTTATCGGTCTGGAGATTGATAAGGCAAAACATGCGTACAGTGTAAATGCCTGTGATCTGGCAAAGAAGCTTGTGGCGAAGCATATTAATTACGCCACAGAGAAGCCTCTATTTATGAGATTTATAGATGAGCATGACAGGAAAAAGGCAAAGGAGCTGGCCGCATCGGGCAAATGGCTGGACTGCCCTATGGATTATGTGGCAGAGCGCATATATAATTTAAAGGACACAGAGGAAGAGCTGGCTAATCAGACACAGACTCCCACTATACCGATAAAGGACTTGTTCGATATTGATGATTATAAGGGCTGCGATGCCAAGAAGGTTGAAGCAGTTATGGAGAAGCTGGACAATTGCATCTCAGTTATTCGCAAGCTGAATATGAATAAGGAAAAGCTGGATTGGGAGGACAATGTCAGGCTAAAGACCCAGACACTGGATGAGACCTATGACTTGATGCGCAGGAATAAAATCAAAATCAAGGAACTAAAAAGGATACTGTATATTATTTTGGAAAAGGATGTGACTGACCTGATAAAGCAGGGAAGCAACAAAATGGGCTTCTTTAAGGCACTTCTGGTGAACAATAATGATTCCATAAAGGATATACTAGACAGAAAGGATTACGAGAAAAAGCAGATTAACTATAAGAAATGCAGGCAGCTGTTTGAGATGTATCTGGAGCAAAATCCAAAAACTGATGAAGAAATATATGCATTTGGAGAGAAAATCAAAAAGGAAAAGAATACGGCTAATCTTGAATATATGATAAATGTACTTGCAGAAAAAAGAAAGTACACTTCGGCGCGATATGAGGTTCTCATGTCACTGTCTATTTTATATCATATGTGGCCGGATTTATTTGAGAAATGTCTGGCAGATTTGAAGGACTAAAAAAGTAAAAATGCAAAAAACTGAATTTTTTAAATGGCGGAAACCCAGTGTTTTCGCCATTTTTTTGTTTTGGGTGCTTCCACTTATATGAAATACTAACAAAATGCATCACAAATTAAAAAACAAAACGAAAGTGAGGTAGAAACATGAATACAATGGAATTTATGGAAACACCAAATATTATCAGAGAGACAAGCCAGGGATACAGCACCTACCGTATTATAGACGAGATGCTATCCCACAGGGAAATCCAGTGTGTGGGAGAGATAAATGCTGACTCAGTATATTCCCTGATTATGCAGCTTCAGTATTTACAGAGAGTGGACCCAAAAGCAGAGATTACCATGTACATAAACAGCCCGGGAGGGGAAGTGAACAGCGGACTGGCGTTATATGATGTTATGCAGGCCATATCGGCTCCGATTCACACAGTATGTGTGGGAATGGCAGCCAGTATGGCTTCTGTTTTATTCAGCGCAGGTGACAGAAGAGAAATTCTGCCCCACGCAGCGGTTATGATACATGATCCTCTGATTCAGGGCGGAGTTGGAGGAAGTGCGCTTAAGCTTCGGGCTCTCAGTGATGACTTAATGAGAACACGGGCACTTATAGCAGAGATTCTGGCAAAGCATACAGGGCACAGCCTTGAAGAGATTTATGAGAAAACTGCAAATGATACTTATTTCTATGGTCAGGATGCCGTTTCATACGGACTGGCTGACAACGTAATTACCAATATTTAAGGAGGGATTCATTATGGATTCAAAGAGATATTTAACAAACGGTTATACAATTTCAAACAATACATGGAAGACAAGACTCAACAACAACGATTTGATATGCGGAGCTACAGGCTGCGGTAAGACCCGTGGATATGTGATTCCAAATATTAAGATGTCACAGGAAAGCATGATTATCTGCGACACAAAGGGTATGTTGTATGATGAATATGCGATGGATCTGAGGAAAAGAGGCTTTAAGGTATTCAACATTGACTTCACCTCAGAAAGTAGTCAGTGTGGATATAATCCTCTGAGATATATCCGACGAAACTTCACTACCGGGTTGTATCGTGAGGATGATATTCAGAAGCTTGCAGAAGCAATCTGCCCAATTGAAAGCAAGAATGACCAGTTCTGGGAGCAGTCTGCCAAAATGTTTCTGGCAGCCCTCATAGCATTTACCCTGGAATCCTATCCAAAGGAATACCACAATCTGGAAACAGTAAGAAAGCTCTCTGTAATGCTTGGCAGACACAATGCCAATGCAGGCTCCAGGACAGATATGAACCAGAGAAAGGCAGTAAGCAGAAAATTTATGTGGATGTTTGATTACAACTCAAATCGGATAAATGAGGCGGGAGAGTCTGTCTACCTTATGAAGATGCCCGACATTGTCAGTGCTGTGGAGAATAAGCCTATTGTGCCATACGCCTTCCAGACTATGATACAGGAGCTTGAAGAGAGAAAGCCTGACTCCGTAGCGGCAAAAATCTACAATACCTTCAAAAGCTGTGCAGATGCAGATAAGATGTATGCATCAATTCTGGGAGTTGTGGCAGAAAAGCTGAACTTCCTCGTAAGCAATGAGCAGGTAGCTCTGTACAGGCACAAAAGGCAGATACAGTTTGAGACACTTGGACAGTGCAAAATAGCATTGTTTTTGACTGTGAACGACACAGACCGCAGCAAGGACAAGCTGGTGAATATCCTGTATACACAGGCGCTGGATACCCTGGTGCGCAGCGCAGACAGGGATTATAAGGAACACAGGCTCAAGGTTCCGGTTCGTTTTATTCTCGACGATTTTGCAGCTGGAGCCATCATACCGGATTTTGACAATATCATTTCTGTTATACGTTCAAGAGAAATCTCAGTCAGCATTATTATCCAGAGTATTTCGCAGCTTTATGATAAGTATGGGGAATACAAGGCAGCAACCATATTAAACAACTGTGATCATATGATTTATCTTGGGGGACAGGATATCGCAACGGCACAGTATGTCTCAGCCCGCACAAATAAAACATTGGCATCAATAATTGAGCAGCCACTCACAGCCTCATATCTCATCGAGCGAGGCTCAAAGGCAGTATTTTTACCAGGAAACGAAGGATTAACCATGAAGAAAGGTGGTATGAGCTATGAATAACAACAATATCAAAAATTACCAGGAAATCAGTGAAATAATACGAAATGCACCGTCTGAGGCACGTAGCTGCCTCAGCAAAAGCATGAAACAGGTAAGACAGGAAGTGGAACGCGGGGGCAAATTCACAACAATTGACAATTTTATTGACCGCATGCTGGCCGCAGGCATGGACATTCATGCATTTACCATCGTTGGCAAATACATTCCAATGAAGTTTTCAGGGGATGGGGATGCAAGCATGCTTAGAGCAGTTTTGGCACTTCGTGGGTATGATCCGGACTATTCTGTAGCGCCGGAAATTATAACCTACACAACCGTATACAACGGTGAGGGTGAAGAAGATGACGACGATTACGACGAAGAAGAGTTACCATTTATGTAAGGAGGGAACATATGGAAAGATATATATATGCCGTTCGCAAGGGACGAAACCCGGGAATCTACACTAACTGGGAAGATTATTATGAGCAGATATCGGGACTGGACAGTACAGAGGCTAAAAGCTTCATGTATCACAGCGATTTGGAGGAAGAGGATGAGGAGCTTCCATACAGCAGGAAATGGGCAATGAAAAAGGCAGAGCATTACCTACAGAAAAAATTTATCGCAGATAGTATGAATGAGGAGCTGCATCGCAGACTATGGTTAAATGATGACCTGAGAATGGGAACCCCATGGCTGGATATGCTCCTCTTTTTAGTTGGCAGGGCAGCTCCGAGAATATCAGGGGGAAAATACACAGGAAGGTATTTTGTGACCTCAATCTACTGTCTTATTCTCTATTTTGTAATGCAGACGGATAAGGTACTGGACGAGGTAATTACATATCACAATAAGACCATCAAAACACCCATGAGTAAGGAGGGGGTGGATGAGTGGTATGAATTCGTCCATTACGAAATAGAGCGCTCGGATGAATTCATTAATCTGAGGGAGCACTTTAAGAAAAATGGGATGGGAACTCTGGATATCAATGATATCTATCACAGGAATATTGAGTTTGCTGCAAATCACAGCCTCCTAAGTGAATCTGTGTCATTTAAATGCATGAGGAAATTCATACTGAGTGGTCAGCATGATCTGGTAGATGTGTATAATGAACTTGTTTCAAACGTTGTATACAGGAACGATCTGTGGGCGGTTAATGGACATTATCACAACCCTGATTTGTACACCGCACTGGATGCACCTGTGGTTGACAATTCCCTGAAGGAAATGCTTCGTGTGTCGAGGGAGCTTGACAGGCAGCTTAAGGAAGCTGTCATGGGGCAGGATGATGCCATAGAAAAACTGGAAAAAGCATATTTTCACAACGAGAAAGCCGTTATCGGCATGAAGAAGCGAACGGGTCCAAGAAGTGTGTATTTGTTTGCCGGACCTCCGGGAGTGGGAAAGACGATGACAGCCAAAACCTTTGCAAATGCTCTGGGTATAAGCTGTCGCAAGTTTGATATGTCAGGGTATGCCTCATCAGCAGCTCTGGATGAGCTGACAGGCATATCGAGCTTTTACCGTGCGTCAAAGCCGGGGGTTTTGACCGGATATGTAAATGTACATCCCCATTCCATACTCATATTTGATGAGATAGAGAAGGCAAACGGGGCAGTTATCCGTATGTTCTTACAGATTCTAGAGGATGGAGTCTGCTTTGACAGATATTATGACAGAGAGATTTCGTTTAAGGACTGCATCATAATCATGACAACAAATGCAGGCAGAAAGGTGTATCAGGACAGCGCATACCAGAATCTGTCCCGACTGCCGGAAAGAATTCTGATAGATGCTCTGGAAAAGGACATTAATCCTGCAACAAAGGAACCGTATTTTCCAAAGGAAATTGTCTCACGTCTGTCCTCACATACAATCATTCTGTTTGACAGAATGGATGCAGACATTATCAGACAGATTATAGGGCGTGACATTGACAGACAGCTAAAAACTACAAAGCAAAACTGCGGCATAGATATCTCAGCAGGAAGTGAACTTCTGGCTGACGTGGTGCTGTATTCAATTGGCGGAGGTGGAGATGCAAGAAATGCATCGAAGCTGGCAGGAAAGCTGATTGATAATGAGCTATATGGAATCATGCATATGGCTGGCAGCTATGCGGACAAGCTAAAGTATGTTGAGTGGATAGCAGATTTTAGCACAGCAGATGGGGAGACCAGACGGATCTTCATGGATGAGGACGGCGCAGAGTATATGTATAAGAGACATCTGGTGCTGAAGTTCGATACAGACAGGAACATCTGTCAGGATGGGGAGACTGGGGAAATAGTATTCTGTAATTTTCGATTGGAAGTAGCAGTGGATGCTGAGGACAGGGCTGCAATTGTAGCAGAGGATATCAGACCGGATAAAACCTGGGATGATATATATGTGTCAGAGGACGTGAGAAGGGAGTTGGAGTATTTCATCAGCTATCTGTCCCACCCGAAGAAATATGCCCGAACCAAAGCAAGGGCACCGAGGGGAGCCCTGATGTACGGGCCCCCCGGCACAGGAAAAACATCACTTGCCAAGGTTGTAGCTGCAG
This sequence comes from uncultured Lachnobacterium sp., assembly GCA_945971355.1. Classification (GTDB taxonomy): domain Bacteria; phylum Bacillota; class Clostridia; order Lachnospirales; family Lachnospiraceae; genus Roseburia. The sequence goes on along the minus strand of CAMFPD010000019.1, from coordinate 4,085 downwards.
AGTCGAAGGTGAACTTTATATCTGTCAGTGCAGATGAAATGATAAGCGGCGGCCCTGGCAAGGTACATGATATTTTCAGGATGGCGAGAAAATATTCACCTACAGTCCTCTTCATAGATGAGATAGATGCCATAGGTGTGTCCCGTAGTGCCTCAGGGACAAATGCAGTGTTAAATGCTCTTCTTACAGAGATGGACGGCTTTAAAAATGAAGAGACTTCCACGGTGTTTGTCATGGCGGCAACCAATCTTCCAGGGATTGACAGCGCACTGGCAAGGAGATTTGACAGGACTTTTCTAATCGACCTGCCGGACGAAAAGGGGCGTAGATGGCTGGTGGAACACCTGCTGGAAAGGTATCGGGATTACTTCAACATCACTGAGGGAGAGCTTGACAGCATTGCCACCCGCTCAAAGGGCATGAGTCTTGCCGAGCTGGAAAACGTTGTGGAGGCGGCAGTCAGGGAGGCTGTACGCAAAGAGACAGTGGTGCAGGACAGTCTGTTTGACAGTGTGTTTGAGACCTGTAACCATGGGGAAAGTAAAGAACATGATTCACTGCAGGATCTGGAGCACACAGCCTGCCACGAGGCGGGACATGCCATAGTAGAGCTTGCAAATGGGAAAACTCCGGATTACATAAGCGCAATTGCACGCTCCAGCATGGGTGGGTATATGCGAACTGGAAAGCTGCAGGAGCATCCGACCAAGGAGGAGCTGCTGGGGCGCATATGCACCTGTATGGGTGGCAGGGCAGCGGAACAGGAGTTTGGCTATGGGCTCACCCCAAGTGCCGCAGGGGATTTGCGGTCTGCCACGGATATTGCCGTCAGGATGGTCTGTGAATACGGTATGTACGAGGACGAAATGGGACTTGCAGTGCTTGACAGCAAAGCATATGATACCGATGAGAAGGCAAAGCTGCTTGTAAACAGGATTTTGTCTCAGGAGCTTACAAAGGCAAGACGCATAGTAAGAGAAAATGCTTCAAAGGTGACTGCGATTGTGGAAGCACTGCTGGACAGCCCACAGAAATCACTAAATAAGCAGGAATTATCAGAAATATACAGAAGGAGAGTAGAAGTATGAAGAATTTAAAGTTAAAGGATTTAAAGTTGAATAATGAGATGGCTATGATTTACAGGTTTGACGAGCTTGAGCTTGAAATTACCATCGTGAATGCTGATGAAACCGGAAAGCTGGAAGAAGTCTGCTCTGACAGCTTCCTGTGTCCGGAGCATGATATGTATGGCGATGATTACGAAGCAGACGAGGATGAGCTTCAGCCAAGGCTTAATGAGATTGTGGCAAGTGATCTGGACACCTATATGATGGATAAATATCTGAGAGAGCTGGGGATATTTGGGGAGAGCGAACAGGATGAGGAGGCATTCTACAATCTTCACCAGAGTGAATCAGCGGTGCGGGAGGAGCTCCGCCATAGTAATGTTGCCCATATTATGTACAAGAACTGGTATCTGGAGATAACAGAGGAATATCCGATAGAGCGGTTTGAAAAATTATTCAAGCCAATTCTTCACAGAAATGACAGTTTTATGGAAAATTTTCTAAAAGGCAACGGCATCTGCGTTGATGACATCTCAAAGGTGATACTGACAGGAAGTGAATGTGAGTACCCATTTGTGCGCGCACATATGGAGCATATTCTGGGGCGGAAGTGCATTCACATGACAAATCAGATATAGGCTGGTTTTAAGGTTTTTAAATAGACCACATACTCAAGATGGGTTATAATCGTATCTATAAGGTGGCAACACATTACAAATACAAGTGAAAATTCGAATTAAGAAGAAAAGGAGAAGAAAGAAGCATGAAATATTATGCAGTTAAGGCAGGTAGTGTAAAGAAAATAATAAAGGGTGAGTGGAGTGAGGCAGAGCCTGAAATCAGAAGCCTTATAACCGGGGTGTCAAGTCCAAGATACAAGGGATTTAAGACAGAGGCAGAAGCACTTAAGTATCTGAACGAAGATGAGGAAACCAGCACTAAGGCAGCTGCGGCTTCTGATAATTCGGGTAAAGCGGCAGAGGAGGCATTTGAATTTACCTCAGATGCAGTAGTGTTCGTTGATGGAAGCAATAACTTTGATAATCGAGACTTTGATGGTAAGAAACCAAACAGAACCTTAAATAAGAAGGACGATTATTATTATGCTTCATATGGAATGATAATTTTCTATAGAGATGGTTCAGTTTATGTAGAGTCAGCAAAGCTTGTAGATAATAAAGTTTTAAATGACAATGAAACAAGTTATACATCTTATAGAAATGGTTTTACCATTAGCAAAGACAACGTGGTAGAGAAAATAGAGCCTTCAAGTGAAACACTTATGGTGCCTATTGTGTATCAAGAGAAAGAATTTGACAATGCATGCTTACGCACCAGTTGGAATATATCCTCTGAGCTTGAGGCTGCCAGAAGAGCAATAGACATTTGTTTCAATGATAGAAAGCTGAAAAATGTACATATTTTCTATGATTGTGAAAGCGTTAGCACAGTTGGAAAGATTTTTCATTCTGTAACTGGAAAGGCAAAGAGACCAGATCTTAATTCAAACATAACAAACTTTGTTGGAACATATCTGGAACAATTAAATGATGGAGAACGTAATGTTGAATTTAATTGGATTCCATCTCACGCATCAGGTCCTGTCTGGGCTAAGTTTAATGACAGTGTAGATATTCTTGCAAAAGCAGAAACCTACAATAGACCAATCGGAAGGGAAGAAAACCCTAATCTGAAAAAAGAGGGAGTTGTACCCTTCAAGGATAAGCTTACATACTCTGAGTTCGTTGCAGAGGATGATGTAAAGCGTGTTACAGATGCCAGAAGACAACAGGCTTACGAATTTATCCAGAAGGTTGTAACAAATGAAGCGATAAGACCAAAGTTTAAATAATTAAGTGTAATTTGGAAAAAATCGGGAAAAGTAATTTTTCTGTGGCGAATTTCCTAAAAATATGATATTCTGTTATCCTATGAGTTAATATAACAAATTGGAGGAATTATTTATGAAACAGGAAGATTTCAAACCATATGTGCCGGCAGATAAAATTACTCCTGAGTTCACTGTTACATCAATTGTAATGGGAATTATTCTCGCAGTAGTGTTCGGAGCTGCCAACGCATATTTAGGGCTTAGGGTTGGTATGACAGTGTCAGCATCAATTCCAGCAGCCGTTATTTCAATGGCGGTTATCCGAGTAATTATGAAAAAAGACTCAATTCTGGAGAGTAACATGGTGCAAACCATCGGCTCAGCCGGAGAGTCTTTGGCAGCCGGAGCAATCTTTACTTTGCCAGCTTTATTCTTGTGGGCAAAGGAAGGTGTTATGGGAGATCCAAATATTGTGGAGATTGCAGTTATTGCACTTTGTGGCGGACTCCTGGGAGTTTTCTTTATGGTACCATTGAGGAATGCACTCATTGTTAAGGAACACGGGGTACTTCCATATCCGGAGGGAACAGCCTGTGCAGAGGTTCTCCTTGCCGGTGAGGAGGGAGGCTCATCTGCGAAGTCGGTATTTACAGGAATGGGAATCGCAGCAGTCTTTAAATTTTTAGTAGATGGACTTGGTGTGGTATCAGGAGTTATAGTAGCTCCCATCAAAGCCCTTAAGACAGAGCTGTCAGCAGAGGTATATCCGGCACTTATCGGAGTTGGATATATCTGTGGAGCGAGAATCGCTTCGTACATGCTTGCAGGTGGTCTGATAGGATGGTTCGTACTTATCCCAGCTATAGCAACCTTTGGCGGAGACTCCGTTCTCTACCCGGCTACAGTGTCTGTCAGCGAGCTTTATGCGGCAGGTGGGGCCGGAGCAATCTGGAGCAACTATATCAGATATATTGGAGCCGGTGCAGTAGCGGCAGGTGGAATCATAAGCCTTATAAAGTCACTGCCACTTATTGTGACAACCTTCAGGGATGCCATGAAGTCAATGAAGGGGACAGGCTCAAGCAGTATGCTCCGTACAGAGCAGAATCTCAGCATGAAGGTAATTGGAATTGGTATCATAGCAATGATTCTGATTATCTGGTTATTGCCACAGGTTCCGGTCTCAC
>CAMFPD010000018.1 GCA_945971355.1 uncultured Lachnobacterium sp. | reverse complement strand
TATATTATGCAATATTTGCCATAGTCTTAATGATTGCGGCAGCAGTATTCTACAAAAAGAGAAATATTGAAAGTGCAGGGGATTTGTTGGCATTTTCTTTTATTAAACCAATTTTCAGATGGGGAGTTGGATGTTGCGGTGGCTTTGGACTAGGAATAGTCATTGCGCAGATTTTGATGGATTTTGATATTCTGACATCAAAATACTTTTTGGCAATATTTTCAATAGTTTTTGGTGTTGTATTCTTTTTCATTGCAGAAATGTTTGTACAGAAAAAATTCAAGGTCTTTGGGAAAAAGGTGTGGAAAGAATGCGGATGCTTTGCAGCATTTATTATCATCCTTTATGGAGGGGCCTGCGGATACAGCACATATATACAGAATTATATTCCAGAGGCAGATGAAGTGGAAAGTGTAAGCTTTTGGATGGAATATGAGATAACATATTCCGGAGACCTGGTTGATGAAGCTATAGAAATGCACAAGAGTATCCTGGAAAATAAGGACGTATTTGATAAGAAATATGAGGATTCATGTTATACGAGTATTTACTATACTCTAAAAAATGGCAAAAAAATATCAAGAGGATACTGTATACCAAGAATTGAAGAAAGCAAGGAAATTGTGACAAAAATCTGTGAAGCTGAGAATAATCCAGATAATTTTAAACAATATATCTTAGGAACAAATATTGGTAATATCATATGTGGAAGGCTTTCTCTCTATGATGAGGAGGTTTCATGGATAACCGATGTTATAATTGACCAGAATGATGCAGAGATAATATATGAAGCATTTTTAAAAGATATAGATGAGGGAAATGTTCAGAAATATAATTTGAGTAATTATAATTATTTTGTGACTGGGGAGGAAAATCCAGTAGCCTACTCATCTGATTTATCCTTTGACTTCTATCTGGATAAAAAGGCTTCAGTAGTTTCTTCATCCGATAATTCTTATGACGATTATGAGTATGATTATAAGTACAGTGCGTACGCTGACTACGAAGACTCCAGAACCATATATTTTTCATTTGGTCCGGAATGTACCAATATACTAAATGCTTTAGTTGATACAGGAGTAATTGAGTCAGCTGATCTGCTGCATGTTTATCCGGAACAGTGGTAAAGAATTGAATAATGTGATAATTGTGGTATAATGATTTACATGGAAAGAGAAATTAAAAAACATGTAATTTACAAAATTGAGCCTGGCAGTATAGCCGAAGAACTGGAGCTTGAGCCAGGAGATACCCTTTTATCAATCAACGGGAACGAGATGGAAGATGTATTTGATTACCATTACTTAATCAATGATGACTATCTCGTTCTTCTTGTGCTCAAAAAGAATGGTGAAGAATGGGAGCTTGAAATTGAGAAGGATTATAATGAGGACCTTGGAATAGAATTTGAGAATGGTCTTATGGATGATTACAAATCCTGTACAAATAAGTGTATGTTTTGCTTTATAGACCAGATGCCACCAGGGATGAGGGATACCTTGTATTTTAAGGATGATGATTCAAGATTGTCATTTTTACAGGGAAATTATATTACATTAACGAATATGAAGGACAAGGACCTTGACAGAATAATCCAGTATAAGCTTGCACCAATTAATATTTCTGTGCATACTACAAATCCAGAGCTTAGATGTAAGATGCTTCATAATCGTTTTGCGGGAGAGGCACTCAAAAAAATTGATAAGCTATATGAAGCACAAATAGAAATGAATGGTCAGATTGTTCTCTGCAAGGGTGTTAATGATGGCGCTGAGTTAGAGAGAACAATAAGTGATTTGGTGGAATATATGCCACATATGGAAAGTCTGTCGGTTGTACCAGTTGGACTTACAAAATACAGAGATGGGCTGTATCCCCTTGAACCATTTGAGAAGGAAGATGCAAGAGAGGTTATCTCAATCATAGAAAAATGGCAGAAGATATGTTATGAAAAGCACGGGGTTCATTTTGTGCAGGCCTCTGACGAATGGTATCTGACTGCAGAGCTTTCTCTTCCGGAGGAGGAGAGATATGATGGATATATCCAGCTTGAAAATGGTGTTGGAATGCTCAGGCTTCTGATGACAGAATTTACGGAGTCTCTTGAAGAGGTCTGTGCCAATAGAACTCAGTACCTGGAAAAAACAAGTCCTAAGAAGTCGGTTACTCTTGTTTCAGGACGGTTGGCTGCTCCGTTTATCGCTGAGATGGCTGACACCTTTATGAAGGAGTTCCCAGAGTACAAGGTGGATGTTGTAGCAATCAGAAATGATTTTTTTGGAGAGAGAATCACCGTATCAGGATTAATAACAGCCCAGGATATGGTAGCCCAGCTGAAGGAGCATGGAATAATGGAGAGAGTATCTATACCATGCAATATGCTTAGAATGGGAGAGCAGGTGTTTCTTGATGATTGGACTCTTGAAGAGGTTGAAAAGGCTTTACAAGTATCTGTCGATATTGTAAAATCAAGCGGTCGAGATTTACTTATGGAAATGCTAGGTATCGAAGAGTAGAAGAATAGGAGATTATATGAGTAAACCAGTAGTGGCCATTGTAGGTCGCCCTAATGTGGGAAAATCAACATTGTTTAATACACTCGCAGGAGAGAGAATATCAATTGTTAAGGATACTCCTGGTGTTACCAGAGATAGAATATACGCAGATGTGTCATGGCTTAATTATAATTTTACACTTATTGATACAGGTGGAATAGAGCCAGATAGTGGAGATATTATACTTTCTCAGATGAGAGAGCAGGCTCAGATTGCAATAGACACAGCAGATGTGATTATGTTTATTACAGATGTGCGTCAGGGACTTCAGGATTCTGATTCAAAGGTTGCGGATATGCTTCGAAGGTCAAAAAAGCCAGTTGTTCTTGTTGTAAACAAGGTGGATAGCTTCGAGAAATTTATGCCAGATGTGTATGAATTCTATAATCTTGGAATAGGCGATCCATACCCGGTATCCGCATCAGCTATGCTTGGTCTTGGAGATATGTTAGACCAGGTTGTAAAATATTTCCCGGAGGATGCTGGTGAAGAGGAAGAGGATGACAGACCAAAGGTTGCCATTATCGGTAAACCAAACGTAGGAAAATCAAGTCTGATTAACAGACTTGCACAGGAAGACAGAGTTATTGTTTCTGATATTGCAGGAACTACTCGCGATGCAATTGACACTGATGTCAAATACAATGGCAAAGAATATATTTTTATAGATACTGCAGGACTCAGAAGAAAGAGCAAAATCAAGGAGGATATTGAAAGATACAGTATTATCCGCGCGGTTACGGCAGTAGAGAGAGCTGATGTGGTTATCCTTGTTATTGATGCCACAGAGGGAGTTACTGAGCAGGATGCTAAAATTGCAGGAATTGCCCACGACAGAGGAAAAGGAATTATTATTGCTGTCAACAAATGGGATGCCATTGAGAAAGATAACAGCTCTGTGAAGAAACATACAGAGAAAATTCGTCAGATTTTAAGCTTTATGCCATATGCAGAAATTATGTTTATTTCTGCAAAGTCAGGGCAGCGTGTTAACAAGATTTTTGAGATGATTGATGTTGTCATCGAGAATAATTCAATGAGAGTTGCAACAGGTGTACTTAATGAAATTGTTGCTGAAGCAGTAGCTATGCAGCAACCACCAACAGATAAGGGCAAGAGACTTAGAATATATTATGTCACACAGGTTTCAGTTAAACCGCCAACATTTGTTGTGTTTGTAAATGATAAAAATCTTATGCATTTCTCATATACGAGATATCTTGAGAATAGAATTAGAGATACATTTGGATTTAGGGGAACGGCTCTTAAATTCATTACAAGAGAGCGAAAGGATGACGAAAAATGATTATAGCAAGAATTGTCGCGGTTGCTATTGGATATGTGATTGGACTTTTTCAGACAGGATATCTGTATGGAAAGAGTCAGGGAATCGATATTCGTGAGCATGGAAGTGGAAATTCGGGAACCACAAATACTCTTAGAACTTTGGGGTGGAAAGCGGGAGCTGTCACATTTATAGGGGATGTTGCCAAGGCAATTATTGCTGTTGTTATAGTACATTTTCTGTTCCGTGAAATGGACGGTTTAAAGGTTATTGAGCTTTATGCCGGATTTGGAGCTGTGTTAGGCCACAATTTTCCATTTTATCTCAAATTTAAGGGTGGAAAGGGTATTGCCAGCACATCAGGAATGATTTTGGCGGTATGTCCGCAGGCTGCACCATTATGCCTTATTTTATTCATTGTAATTGTGCTTGCAACCAGATATGTTTCCCTTGGATCGATTATTATGGTAATAGCATTTGTGATTCAATCAATTACATATAATCATTTAGGCTGGCTTGGAGTTGAAAGTGGGTATATGCCGGAATTTGATATTTTGGCGGCCTGTTTCACAGCCCTGGCTATTTGGCAGCACAGAGCAAATATAAAAAGATTAATTAATGGTACAGAAAATAAATTTGGTCAGAAAGCGAAGTAATATTATGGAAAGAGTAGGAATAATTGGAGCGGGAAGCTGGGGAACTGCATTGGCAGTTGCGTTGGCGAATAATGGACATTCAGTTCTTATCTGGTCAATTGTTGAGGCTGAAATTGATATGCTTAAGGCAAATCATGAGCATCTGGATAAATTGCCAGGTGTAAAATTGCCAGATACAATAGATTTTACTACAGATATTGGGAAAACAATAAATGACAGCGATATGCTTGTTCTTGCTGTTCCTTCTATATTTACAAGAAGTACTGCTCAGAAAATGAGTGGATTTGTTAAGGACGGACAGATTATTGTTTGTGTAGCAAAAGGTATAGAAGATGATACATTTATGACAATCTCTGATGTTGTTGAGCAGGAAATCCCAAATGCAGATGTGGCTGTATTATGTGGTCCTTCCCATGCTGAGGAGGTTGGAATCGGACTTCCTACTACACTTGTAGCAGGGGCACACTCAAAAGCTACAGCAGAGCATATTCAGGAAGTGTTTATGAGCGAGGTCCTCAGGGTTTATACAAGTCCTGACATGCTTGGAATGGAGCTTGGCGGTTCTTTGAAGAATGTAATAGCTCTTGCGGCAGGAATGGCTGATGGACTTGGATATGGAGATAACACAAAGGCTGCTCTCATAACAAGAGGAATAGCGGAAATCTCAAGACTTGGCATTGCAATGGGCGCATCACCTGAGACATTGTCAGGACTTACTGGAATTGGTGATTTGATAGTAACATGTGAGAGTAAGCATAGCCGAAATAGAAAAGCAGGAATGCTCATTGGACAGGGCTATACAATGGATGAAGCCACAGCTGAGGTTAAGATGGTTGTGGAGGGAATATATTCTGCTAAGGCTGCATTGGCACTTGCAAAGAAATATGATGTGGAAATCCCTATTATTGAGGTGGTTAATAAGGTTCTCTTTGAGGATATGCCAGCTAAAGAGGGAGTTACAGAGCTTATGCTTAGAAATAAAAGGGCTGAGCATAGTGGCTTAGAATGGGACCGATAGTAATTTGTAGGAGACAGTAAAAGTGATAGAGATTAAGATAAAAAGATTATCAGATACAGCAAAGATACCAACAAGGGAGAGCAGCTGTGCGGCTGGATATGATTTGTATGCTGATATACCAGAAGATATAACAATTAATCCACACGAGACTATGAAGATAAATACTGGTGTGGCAATGGAGATTCCGGAGGGCTATTTTGGTGGAATAGCCGCAAGAAGTGGTCTTGCAACCAAAGAGGGACTCAGACCAGCAAATTGCTATGGTATAGTTGATTCAGATTACAGAGGGCAAATTATTGTTGCATTACATAATGATTCAGATGTTGAAAGAGTAGTAACACCACAGGAGAGAATTGGTCAGATTATTATTCAGCCATATTTGAATGTGACTTTCTGCGAAGTTGATGATTTGACAGAGACAGAGAGAGGTAGTAATGGATTCGGCTCTACTGGAAAATAAAAAGGCTTAAAGGAGGGTTTTATTATGGAAAATCGTATTGTTAAATTTAAATCAAAGGAGAGTAATTTTCTTAATCTTCATGCAATTCCAGGTCATTTTGCTACAAGTCATTCGCATATTAATTATTATGTTGATGTGACAAGTATCAAGACAAGAACATCTGAGGCAAAGGAAGCTGCAAAGGTGTTGTGTTCCAAGCTTCCAAAGCAGTCTTATATTGACACTATTGTCTGCATGGATGGAACTGAGATGATAGGAGCATTTTTGAGTGAGGAGATTGCTAATTATGGAATAATGTCAATCAATAGACATGAGACAACATATGTTATCTCTCCGGAGATAAATAATAATAATCAGATGCTTTTCAGAGATAATAATAAAGGTGCTGTGGAAGGTAAGCATGTAGTGCTTCTTCTTGCAACAACTACTACAGGCGAGACAATAAAGAGAGCTTTGGATTGCATCCAGTATTACGGTGGTAAAGTTGTGTGCGTTGCTTCAATATTCTCTACAATAGATTCAGTAGATAATGTGGAAATTGAGAGATTGTTCGATGTGGATGATGTGTTGAATTATGAAGCATACTCAGTCACAGATTGTCCATTCTGTAAAAAAGGACATAGAATTGAAGCTATGGTAAATGGCTACGGATATTCAAAACTGTAAATTTGACCAATCTAAACAGGTGGTTTAGTCGGATTACACAATAACAGATGACTGCTTCGTCAAAATGACAACAAATGTACAAAATGTTTGTCGGTTTGACAGTAGTCATCTGTTTTACTTTCAGATATGATAGTAGTATCAAATGAGACAAAGATACGCAGGAGGTATTTTTTAAAATGGCAAGTTTAGAGTTAAACAATATTTGCAAAGTATACTCAAATGGTTTTGAGGCAGTTAAGAATTTCAACCTTAAGGTTGAGGACAAGGAGTTCATCATTTTCGTTGGACCTTCAGGATGTGGAAAGTCTACAACACTTCGTATGATTGCTGGACTTGAGGAGATTTCTTCAGGAGAGCTTATCATCGATGGAAAAATTATGAATGATGTTGAGCCAAAGGATAGAGATATTGCAATGGTATTCCAGAACTATGCTTTGTATCCACATATGACAGTATTTGATAACATGGCATTTGGACTTAAGTTAAGAAAAGTTCCAAAGGATGAGATTAAGGCAAAAGTTGAGGAGGCTGCTAGAATCCTCGACCTTGAGAAATTATTAGATCGTAAGCCAAAGGCTTTATCAGGTGGACAGAGACAGCGAGTTGCTATGGGACGTGCAATCGTTCGTAATCCTAAGGTATTCCTTATGGATGAGCCACTTTCAAACCTTGATGCAAAGCTTCGTGTACAGATGAGATCTGAGATTGCTTCACTTCATAACAGATTAGGTGCTACAATTATCTACGTAACACATGATCAGACAGAGGCTATGACACTTGGAACAAGAATCGTTGTATTAAAAGATGGTGTTATCATGCAGGTTGATTCACCACAGAAATTATACAATGAGCCACAGAACTTATTCGTAGCTGGATTCATCGGATCACCACAGATGAACTTCGTAGATGCTAAATGTGTTGTTGAGGGAGCAAAGGCTTCTCTTAAATTCGATAATTACACAGTTGAACTTCCAGAAGAGAAGGCTAAGAAGCTTATCGATGGAGGATATGCAGGAAAAGATGTTATCATGGGTATTCGTCCAGAGGATATTTATGATGGTGCTGACGAGCTTGCTAAGTTCTCTGGAAGCGTTATTGAAGCTGACGTTACAGGATACGAGTTGTTAGGTGCAGAAGTATTATTATACTACACACTTGCTGGTGCAAACATGACAGCAAGAGTTAATTCTGATACAACTGCTCGTTACGGTGATCATATCAAGCTTGCCCTTGATACATCAAAGATTCACGTATTTGATAAGGAATCTGAATTGACAATTACTAACTAGTCATATAAAATTAGATAGTTGTAAATTAACCAAACCGGGTGTTTTACTTACACCCGGTTTTGCTTATTGTGAATTATATAAATCAGAATATAGGTGATGTTTACATGATTATTAATCAAAAGATACAGAAAACAATCGAAGAGATTTATTGGATTACAAGTGTTGAGATGTCTGTTTTTACAAGTCGGGGGAAAATAGTTGCCTCTACTGAAAATGCGGATAAGAATATAATTGATAAGATTTTTAGGTTTATTCAGGTGATGGATGATGATACTATTGACGATAATACCAGACTCTTTAAGATAGAGGTGGATGGGGACGTTGAATATATATTGTCCTTTGAGAATGTATCAAAAGAAGGCGCAATGCTTGGAAAAATGGCTGCATGTCAGATTAAGAATCTGGTTATAAATACATCGGATAAATTTGACAGAAATAATTTTATACAGAATATTCTTCTGGGAAATTTGCTTGCAGTAGACATTCTTGGTAAAGCCAAAAAACTTCATATTGATAATAAGCTTAGAATTGCCTATGTAATAGATACTGGTGAAAAAGAAAATGATATAGTATTGGAATTAGTGAAAAATCTTTCCGATACAAGAACAGGGGATTTTGTAGTCACACTTGATGCCCACAGTGTTGTTTTGATAAAGGATATCTCTGATATTTCGGAGGAAGATCAGGAGGAAGAACTGGAGGCTATTGCCAAGAGACTTGTGGACAATCTTCTAATGGAAGCGATGATAAAAGTCAGAGTAGGATATGGAAATCCTGTTGTTCAAATTGGCGATATTGCATCCTCCTTTAGAGAGGCAAAAATGGCAATACAGGTTGGAAGGGTATTTTATGCCGAAAAAGAAACGATTTCTTATGGAAGACTTGGAATCGGAAGACTTATTTATCAGCTTCCAATGAGCCTTTGTGAAATGTTTATCAAAGAGGTGTTCGGGGAGGAAATACCAGACATACTTGATGATGAAGAGGCTATGTCCACAATCAATAAATTTTTTGAGAATAACCTTAATATATCAGAAACAGCGAGACAGTTATATGTTCACAGAAATACTCTGGTATACCGCCTTGAGAGAATAGAAAAAGCAATAGGTCTTGATATCAGGACTTTTGATGATGCTATGACATTTAGAATAGCAGTCATGGTAATTGCTCATCTTAAGGATATGAAGAATGAAAGTTAAATCTGTTTATAGATTTTAGGAAATATAGAAAGAGGAGTGTGTATGGCTAGTAAACAAACATACGACGAGAGTAGCATATCAATTCTGGAAGGTCTTGAAGCGGTTAGAAAAAGACCTGGAATGTATATTGGAAGTGTTACAACAAAAGGATTAAACCATTTGATATATGAGATTGTAGATAACTCCGTAGATGAGCATTTAGCAGGAGAGTGCGATACAATCTGGGTGACACTTGAGGCAGATGGCTCCTGCACGGTTGAGGACAATGGCCGAGGAATTCCGGTTGGAATGCATGCAAAGGGTGTGTCTGCAGCCAGAGTAGTATTTTCTACATTACATGCAGGAGGAAAATTTGATAATTCTGTATACAAGACAAGTGGTGGATTACATGGTGTAGGTTCTTCAGTTGTAAATGCATTGTCTACATGCATGGACGTGCAAATCAGCAGAGATGGATATATACACCATGATAGGTATGAAAGAGGTAATCCTGTAGTAGAGCTTGAGAATGGCTTGCTTCCAACAATTGGAAAAACTAAAAAAACAGGTACAAAGATTAACTTCCTTCCAGACCCGGAAATCTTTGAGAAAACTAGATTTAAGGAAGAAGATGTCAAGAACAGAATGAAGGAAACTGCTTACCTTAATCCAAATCTTACCATTGTGTATGAGGATAAGAGAGGTGCAGAAATTGAGCATATTGAGTACCACGAGCCAGAAGGAATTATAGGCTTTGTAAAAGATCTCAATGCCAATGTAGAAAAGCTTCATGATGTTATTTACTTTAAAGGCGAGAGTGAAGGCATAGAGGTGGAAGTAGCATTCCAGTATACCAGTGAATTTCACGAGAATATCCTTGGATTTTGTAACAATATTTATAACTCAGAGGGCGGAGCTCATATTACTGGATTTAAGACCGCCTTTACTGGAATAATCAACTCCTATGCAAGGGAGCTTGGAATACTAAAGGATAAGGATGCTAATTTTAACGGTACTGATGTCAGAAATGGAATGACAGCAGTTGTCACAGTGAAGCACCCAGATCCAAGATTTGAGGGACAGACTAAGACAAAGCTTGATAATCAGGATGCAAACAGAGCTACAGCAAAGGTAACAAGTGATGAGATGCCATTGTTCTTTGATAAGAACCTGGATGTGCTGAAAACTGTAATAAGCTGTGCAGAGAAGGCGGCTAAGATTAGAAAGGCTGAGGAAAAGGCCAGAACAAACCTTTTGACAAAACAGAAGTTTTCCTTTGATTCCAATGGAAAGCTTGCAAACTGTGAGAGCCGTGACGCAGAGAAGTGCGAGATTTTCATAGTGGAGGGAGATTCCGCTGGCGGTTCGGCAAAGATGGCAAGAGACAGAATGTTTCAGGCAATTATGCCAATCAGAGGTAAAATTCTAAATGTTGAGAAGGCAAGTATTGATAAGGTGCTTGCAAATGCGGAAATAAAGACTATGATCAATGCCTTCGGCTGTGGCTTTTCAGAGGGATATGGAAACGACTTTGATATTACAAAGCTTAGGTATGATAAAATCATTATAATGGCTGATGCTGATGTGGATGGAGCACATATTTCCACACTTCTTCTCACGTTATTCTATAGATTTATGCCGGAGCTTATATATGGAGGCCATGTGTATGTAGCGATGCCACCATTATATAAGGTTATCCCGTCGAAGGGGGAGGAAGAGTACTTGTATGATGATGCGGCACTTGAAAAATACCGCAAGACACATTCAGGGAACTTTACATTGCAAAGATACAAAGGTCTTGGAGAGATGGATGCAGACCAGTTATGGGAGACAACACTTAATCCTGAAACAAGAATGATGAAAAGAATTGAAATCGAAGACGGTAAGATGGCATCGGATATAACAGCTCTTCTGATGGGTAACGAAGTTCCACCTCGAAAAGCATATATTTATGAGCATGCAAATGACGCTCAATTAGATATATAGGAGATAACTGTAAATGGATAACAATAATATTATTCAAACCGAATATTCGGATCTGATGAAAAAATCATATATAGATTATGCCATGAGTGTTATTGTGGCTCGTGCCCTTCCTGATGTGAGGGATGGACTTAAGCCGGTACAGAGACGTACACTTTATGATATGTATGAGCTGGGAATCAGATATGACAAGCCATATAGAAAGAGTGCCCGTATTGTAGGTGATACCATGGGTAAATATCATCCACATGGTGATTCTTCAATTTATGATGCTATGGTTGTAATGGCACAGGATTTTAAGAAAGGACTTCCGCTTGTGGATGGTCATGGTAACTTCGGTTCAATCGAGGGAGACGGGGCTGCTGCAATGCGATACACAGAGGCAAGGCTTCAGAAGGTTACACAGGAAGCCTATCTGGCGGACCTTGACAAAAATGTTGTGGATTTTGTGCCAAACTATGATGAGACAGAGAAGGAGCCCCAGGTGCTTCCGGTAAAGGTTCCAAACCTTCTTATAAATGGAGCAGAAGGTATTGCTGTAGGTATGGCAACAAGTATTCCACCACATAACTTTGGAGAAGTGATAGATGGTGTGATTGCATACATGAAGAATCCTGATATTACGACAGGAGAGATGATGCAGTATATACCTGGTCCTGATTTTCCTACAGGAGGAATAATTGCTAATAAAGATGAACTTCCGGCGATTTATGAAAGTGGAGCTGGAAAGATAAAAATTCGTGGTAAGGTGGAAATTGAGAAGGCAAAAGGTGGTAAAGAACGCCTTGTAATAACTGAAATCCCATATACCATGATCGGTGCAAACATTGGTAAATTCTTAAATGATGTATATAATCTTGTGGAGACAAAGGCTACAACAGATATTGTTGATATTACAAATCAATCTTCAAAGGAAGGAATACGAATTGTTCTTGATTTGAAGAAAGGCGCTGATGTAGAAGCTCTAAAAAACCTGTTGTTTAAAAAGACAAAGCTTGAGGATACCTTCGGAGTAAATATGCTTGCTGTTGCAAATGGAAGACCTGAGACAATGGGAGTTATTCCGATTATAAGACATCATGTTAACTTTCAGTACGAAATTGCAACAAGAAAGTATAAGACACTTCTTGCCAAAGAATTGGATAAGAAGGAGATACAGGAAGGTCTTATTGAAGCCTGCAATGTAATCGACTTGATTATCGAGATACTTCGTGGAAGTAAAAATCGTCAGGATGCAGAAAACTGCCTTATTAACGGTGATGTAAAAAACATAACCTTCAAGTCCAAAGAGTCTGAGAAAATGGCTATGAAGCTTCGTTTTACAGAACGACAGGCAAAGGCCATCCTTGATATGAGATTGTACCGCCTGATTGGTCTCGAGATAGATGCATTGATTAAAGAACATGAGGATACACTGGCTAATATTGCAACCTACGAGGATATTCTTGCAAACAGAGGCTCTATGGCGAAGGTGATTATCAAGGAGCTTAAATCTTTCAAGAAAGAATATTCAACTGAGAGAAAGACTGTAATAGACAACCTTGAAGAGGCAGTGATTGCCAAGAAGGAAATCGAAGTGGCTGATGTAGTGTTCCTTATGGATAGATTTGGATATGCCAAAACTGTTGATGTTGCTACTTATGAGAGAAATAAGGAGACAGCCGATGCAGAAAACAAAGTGGTATTCAAGGTGAAGAATATCGATAAGGTATGTATTTTTACAAACACAGGTAATTTGCATCTGATAAAGGTTCTGGATCTTCCGTTTGGTAAATTCAGAGATAAGGGAACCCCTATTGACAATGTAAGTAACTATGACAGCAAGACGGAAGACTTTATATATATTATGAGTCTTGAAAATGTGTCACAGAATAAGATATTGTTTGCTACGAAGCAGTCTATGCTTAAACTTGTGGATGGAACAGAATTCGTTGTTTCCAGAAAGACATCTCAGGCAACTAAGTTAGCTGAGGATGATGAAGTTATAGCTGTTAGAATTATAAATGGCGGCGAGCATCTTGTGATGCATTCGAATAAGGATTATTTCCTTAGAATTGAATGTGACACTATTCCTGAAAAGAAGAAGATGGCAGTAGGTGTCAGAGGAATGAAACTGGATAAGAGTGATGAGTTAAAGGATGTATACATTTTCACAGAAGGCGAAAATGAAACTGTTGAGGTGAAAGGAAAAGAACTTTCGCTTAACCGATTGAAGATAGGAAATCGCGATACCAAGGGAACAAAGCATTAGAAGGACATAAATATAAGGTGCCATAGGATATGCGGGATCGCATTCTATGGCACTTGTTTTATTGGTTATATTCCATTTTTGAAAAAGAGAAGAATGTAATAAAAACAAGGAGAGATTTATATGAAAGCTGTATTGTTTGATTTGGACGGTACACTGATTGATTCCTCGGAGGGAATTACAAAGTCAGTGCAGTATACATTGGATTACTATGGAATAGAAGAATATGATTTAAAAAAGCTCAGATGCTTTATAGGGCCGCCTCTTAAATTAAGTTTTATGAATCATTACAATTTTACAGAGGAGAAGGCAATAGAAGCTGTTGCAAAGTACAGGGAACGATATCAGCCAATAGGAATCTATGAATGCAGCCTGTATCCCGGAGTTGAACAATGTATTAGAGAATTGAAGAATAAAGGGTATTTAATTGGAATGGCATCCTCAAAGCCAGAGGTATCCTGTAGAAAGATTCTTGAGCATTTTAATATCATTGATTTGTTTGATGATGTGGTAGGTGCCACCTTTGATGGAAAGATTGATACCAAAGAGGAAGTGCTGAATGAAGTGATGCGCAGATGGAAACATATTGATAAGAATGACATGTGCCTGATAGGGGATACCATTTTTGATGTGGAAGGTGCTAATCAGGTAGGTATAAAAACTGTAGGAGTAAGCTTCGGATTTGGTGACATAAGTGAAATGAAAGAGGCAGGGGCTGTAACAATTTGCGATTCTATGGATGAAGTGATAGATGCTGTAGAAACAATATTAGGATAATAATTAGGTGATAAAGAGGAAAAAACATGGAAAAAGCCTATAGGAAAGAGATAGTTTTGTGGGAAATAGTGTTTCCTTTGTTTGTATATTATTTTATGCATTTACTTATCATGATTATTGCAAGGGATTTTATTGGTGGTGAAAATGAGAAGTATATGTTGTGTCAGATTATTGCGGATTTAATCACTATTCCCGTAATCTATTTTATGATATACAGGAAATGCAAAAATATTGTGAATGTGTATGAGCCTTCATTGCCTAAGAGGATTGCGGATATTGTAATGATAGTGGTAATCTTTGTCTTTATAAGTTGGGGGGGAAACAACGTGATTGTAATGAGCCCGTTGGTTCAAATGTCCCCTGGCTTTGAACAGGCAAATGAAGGCTTTTACGGCAGTGTGCTTGGGATTGAGTTGATAGGTTCGGGATTATTGTCGCCTGTTTTGGAAGAACTGGTATTCAGAGGAATTGTATATGGTTCGCTCAGAAAAATTACAGGTATGTGGCCAAGCGTTTTTATATCGGCATTACTTTTTGGTCTGGTGCACTTTAATATAGTTCAGCTTATATATGCTCTTATGCTTGGAATAGTATTAGCCCTTGCAATGGAGTATGTTGGGAATGTATATGGAGCTATTGTAGGCCATATGGCTGCAAATACCTCTGCGGTTCTAAGAACGGAACTGAATTTGGGAATGGAACTCACAAATCAAAGTTTTTTTGCATGGATTGTTTCAGTTTGTATTTTGTTTTTAGGTATTGGATTGTTGTACGGCTTTGTGATTAGGAAAATAAGACATTAATATGCACAAAGACAAAAAGTACACCTTCTAAATTGTGTTAAAACTATGCACAATTAGGAAAAATAATGGAATAGGGTTATTGCAAGTGAAGAAAAATGAAATTTTTTGCACCTGTAATAGCCCTATTTTTGTGTTAAAAACCAATTAAACCTAAGAAAATAAATATAATTAGTCAGAATATATATGGATATAGGCCTAATTATCAAATAATCAGACAATATCAAGAAAAAAACGATTTACTTTGGCGCGCTAAAGGTTTAAAATTGAGAACAGAAAACGAAGAGTACACTTAGAAAGGGATGAAGCTATGAGTAAACAGTGGAACGAGAGTACTGCAGTTGCAAAGGGATTATATGATCCAAGATTTGAACATGATAACTGTGGTATTGGTGCAGTAGTTAATATTAAAGGTATCAAAACACATCAGACAGTTGAAAATGCTTTGAAGATTGTAGAGAATTTAAAGCACAGAGCTGGTAAGGATGCAGACGGAAAAACTGGAGATGGTGTAGGTATCCTGCTTCAGATTTCACATAAATTTTTTGTAAAGGCTACTAAGGAGCTGGGCATTGAGCTTGGTGAGGAGAGAGATTACGGTGTAGGTATGTTTTTCTTCCCACAGGAGGAGTTCAAGAGAAATCAGGCAAAGAAGATGTTTGAGGTTATCGTGGAGAAGGAAGGCATGAAATTCCTTGGATGGAGAACTGTTCCAACAGAGCCGGAGAAGCTTTCGGAAAAAGCCAGAGAGTGTATGCCATGTATCATGCAGGCTTTTGTAAAACGCCCAGAGGACGTGGAAAAAGGTCTTGAGTTTGACAGAAAGCTCTATGTAGCAAGAAGAGTGTTCGAGCAGTCAAATGATGATACATATGTAGTTTCACTTTCAAGCAGAACAATTGTATACAAGGGAATGTTTTTGGTAGAGCAGCTGAGACAGTTCTTCCATGACCTTCAGGATCCTGATTATGAGTCAGCTATTGCAACAGTACATTCCAGATTCTCAACTAACACAAACCCAAGCTGGGAGAGAGCACATCCAAACAGATTTATAGTACACAATGGTGAGATTAATACCATCCGTGGTAACGCAGATAAGATGTCAGCACGAGAGGAGAACATGGAGTCTCTTAAATTAAAGGGAGAGTTCCAGAAGGTGCTTCCGGTAATTAATGCTGAGGGTTCTGACTCTGCAATGCTTGACAATACTCTGGAATTTCTTGTAATGAGCGGAATGGATTTACCACTTGCAGTAATGGTTATGATTCCTGAGCCATGGGCAAACAATGCAATTATGTCCCAGAAGAAGAAGGACTTTTACCAGTATTATGCAACCATGATGGAGCCATGGGATGGACCTGCATCTATTCTTTTCTCAGATGGAGATATAATGGGAGCTGTGCTTGACAGAAACGGACTTCGTCCATCACGTTACTATGTGACAGATGACGATTATCTCATACTCTCATCAGAGGTAGGAGTACTTGATGTAGACCCTACAACAATCGTGAAAAAAGACCGTCTCCGTCCGGGCAAGATGCTTCTTGTGGACACAGTAGAGGGCAGAATAATAAATGATGATGAGCTTAAGGAGAGATATGCCGGCAAGCGTCCATATGGTGAGTGGCTTGACAGAAATATGATTCAGCTCAAGGACTTAAAGATTCCTAATGAGCGTGTACCAGAGTATACCAAGGAAGAGAGACAGAGAATGCAGAGAGCCTTTGGCTACACATATGAGTCATTAAAGGATTCTATTTTACCAATGGCAAAAAATGGTGTAGAGGGAACTGCCGCAATGGGAACAGACACACCGCTTGCTGCACTTTCATCTAATCAGGAGCCTCTGTTCAACTATTTTAAGCAGAGATTTGCCCAGGTTACAAACCCACCAATCGACTCAATCCGTGAGGAGGTTGTCACATCCACAACTCTTTATATAGGAGAGGGGGGAAACGTACTTGAGGAGAAGCCTGAAAACTGCCGAGTGCTTAAGATTAACAATCCAATCCTCACAAACACAGATTTGATGAAGATTAAGAGCCTTAAGAAGGAAGGCTTTAAGGTAGAGGTTATTCCTATTATATATTACAAAAACACAAGCCTTGAGAGGGCTGTAGACAGACTTTATATTGAGGCTGACAGAGCCTACAGGGATGGAGCAAACATTCTGATTCTTTCAGACAGGGGAGTGGATGAAAACCATGTGGCTATACCATCACTTTTGGCAGTATCTGCCTTACAGCAGTATCTGGTAAAGACCAAGAAGAGGACATCACTTTCTCTTATCATTGAGTCAGGTGAGCCAAGAGAGGTGCATCATTTTGCAACCCTCCTTGGATATGGTGCAAGTGCAATCAACCCATACCTTGCTCTTGATACAGTAAAGCAGCTTGTAGACGAGCATATGCTTGACAAGGATTACTATGCAGCAATCGACGACTACAACCATGCAATTATCACAGGTATTGTAAAAATCGCTGCAAAGATGGGTATTTCAACAATCCAGTCATATCAGGGCTCAAAGATTTTTGAGGCAATCGGAATTAACAGTGATGTGATTGAGAAATATTTCACAAACACAGTAAGCAGAATCGGTGGTATCTCTATACAGGATATCGAGAATGATGTAAACACACTTCATTCAGCAGCCTATGACCCACTTGGACTTGAGACAGACCTTACACTTGACAGCAAGGGCAGACATAAGATGAGAAGCGGAGCAGACGACCATCTGTACAATCCGGCTACAATACATCTTCTCCAGCAGTCAACTCAAAGAGGTGACTATGAGATGTTCAAGCAGTATACAGCTCTTGTAGATGAGGAACAGAAAAATACAAATATTCGAGGACTTATTGATTTTAAATATCCTAAGAAAGGAGTTCCAATTGAAGAGGTTGAAAGTGTAGATTCAATTGTTACAAGATTTAAAACAGGAGCTATGTCCTATGGATCAATTTCCAAGGAAGCTCATGAAACACTGGCAATTGCAATGAACAATCTCCATGGTAAATCAAATACAGGTGAAGGTGGAGAGGACAAGGAACGTCTCACAATAGGTAAGGATGGTCTTAACAGATGTTCTGCTATTAAACAGGTAGCATCTGGTAGATTTGGTGTGACAAGCAGATATCTCACAAGCGCACAGGAAATCCAGATTAAAATGGCACAGGGTGCAAAACCAGGTGAAGGTGGTCATCTTCCAGGAAAGAAAGTATATCCTTGGATTGCAAAGACAAGACTTTCAACACCAGGTGTATCCCTTATTTCACCACCACCACACCACGATATATACTCTATCGAGGATTTAGAGCAGCTTATTTTTGATCTGAAGAATGCAAATAGAGATGCGAGAATTTCTGTTAAGCTTGTTTCAGAGGCTGGTGTTGGAACTGTAGCAGCCGGTGTAGCAAAGGCAGGTGCTCAGGTAGTTCTTATTTCAGGATATGACGGAGGAACAGGAGCGGCACCAAGCAGTTCAATCCATAATGCAGGACTTCCATGGGAGCTTGGTCTTGCTGAGACACATCAGACACTTATTATGAACGGTCTTCGTAACAAGGTTAGAATTGAGACTGATGGAAAACTGATGAGTGGTCGTGATGTTGCAATAGCAGCATGCCTTGGCGCTGAGGAATTTGGTTTTGCAACAGCTCCTCTTGTAACAATGGGTTGTGTAATGATGAGAGTATGTAACCTGGATACCTGTCCAGCTGGTATTGCGACTCAGAATCCAGAACTTCGTAAGAGATTTGCCGGAAAGCCGGAGTATGTAGAGAACTTTATGAGATTCATCGCAGAAGAACTCAGAGAATACATGGCTAAGTTCTTATTTCAGGATATGACGGAGGAACAGGAGCGGCACCAAGCAGTTCAATC
>CAMFPD010000017.1 GCA_945971355.1 uncultured Lachnobacterium sp. | reverse complement strand
ACCGGAACTTATTGTACCGGAACTTGTTGTTTCGGAATTTGTTGGTTCCTGAGTGGTGATGGAGCTTGCGCTGTGAATAGTACACAAACTGTTAATCAGGTCTTCACGTGCAAGGAACTGTGAATCTGCTGTTCCCTCTTCACCGCCAATAATGTATACATTTGATGACACATTTTGACAATATGGATTTGCAATTGTGCCAGTATCGTTACAGATGGTAAGGATGATATGATGATCGCATAACTCGGTAGGAACGTTATCCACATCAAAATATTCTGTGCGAACCATTGAGCCTCTTGGATCCATATCGCAGGTTCCTTCTATAGGAAGCAAACCTGATTTTGAACATACAGTTGCAGAGGTTATACCGCTTGGTGTAGGAAAATCCTTATACTCAAGGTCTGAATGAACTCTGCTCATGATTGCCTTCCAAATGTTCTTTGGGTAAGTAGTGTTTGAACCAGCCTGTTTTGAGTTGTCATCATAGCCGCCCCAAACTACACATGTATAATATGGAGTGTATCCTGCCCAAAGACAATCTCTATTGCTTGTAGTTGTACCAGATTTTCCAGCCTGTGCCATTGAATCGCCAAAGTAAGCTCTTCTACCAGTTCCAGATGTAAGTACATCTTTCATGGCATCTGTAAGCAGCCATGCGGTGGTCTCTTTAAGAACCTGCCTGCTTTCCTGATTGTCTGTTTTATCAAGAAGAACATTTCCATCATGATCGTAAACGACAGTGTAGAGCTTTGGCTCTAAATAAGTACCACTATTAGCGATTGTGGCATATGCGCCAGTTAATTCAAGGTTGGTAACACCATGTGTTAAACCGCCAAGAGCAAGAGAAAGATTCTTGTCATCCTCTGTGAGCGTGGTAATTCCGAAATTTTCTGCATATTCATAACCCAAATCAACGCCGATTTGCTGTAATGTTTTTACAGTCACAATGTTAATAGAATGGGTTATTGCAGTACGAAGGTCTGTAAAACCTCTGTAGGAATTATCATAATTATGGAACTTCTTGCTTCCAACAGTGAATGGAGCATCGTCCTGAACTGATGCAAGTGAAAGACCACCGGCATCAAGTGCTGCTGCGTAACATCCTATAATTTTGAAAGTTGATCCAGGCTGACGACATGTATCTGTTGCGCGATTCCATGTTCTGTTGCCGGATTTTTCTCCTCGACCACCTACCAGAGCTTTCACTTCACCAGTGCTCTGGTCCATAAGTGTAAGAGCAACTTCTGGCTGAAGTGTTATTGTAATGTGCTCAGAGTCTTCGACTAATTCATCTCCATCATTTAGAACATCCTGCTCGTATTGCTCGATAGCATCATAGCATTCTTCCTCAGTATTGAAGTTTATTGAGTAGTCCTGATTGCCATTTACTTCCTTATAATAGGAAAGCATAGTCTGGTTTGAATAACTTGTTAAGGTTCCGTCTGCTTCTTTTACCTGAAAATATAAGGTGAAAGAATATTTAGGATCTGTTGGATAGTTACTCAGATTATTAGCTTCTTCATCACAGATTTTTTGTAATTCAAGATCCTGTGTAGAACAAATTGTTAAACCACCCTGATAAATCATTTTGTAGGCTTCAGTCTCAGAATAACCATTGTCTACCAAATCATCAAATACATCATCAATAAGGGCGTCCACAAAGTATGAGTTTACACTGTCTGAGGTATCTGAGTTATGCTCTGATATGCGGGAATAAACATCGTCTTCCATTGCTTCGTCATATTCACTCTGGTTGATGTAGCCCTGCTCAAGCATATTATCCAGAACTTTTTTTCGCCTCTTTGTATTTTCCTCTGGATGAGTTATAGGATTGTACTTTGATGGATTTTGTGTGATTCCAGCAATTACCGCGCTCTCGGACAATGTCAGCTCGGAAACATCCTTGCCGAAGTATCTCTCAGAAGCGGCTTGTACACCTAAAGTATTGGCACCGAGGTTGATGGAATTCATGTAGTTTTCCAGAATCCATTTTTTGTCATCGACCTTTTTTTCCAGCTCGATTGCAAGGTACTGTTCCTGAATTTTACGCTGAAGCTTCTCAATAAAAGATGTTTCACTGGTCCATGTAGTGAGTACGTTGTTTTTGATAAGCTGCTGAGTAATAGTGCTGGCACCCTGACTAAAGTGGAATCCATTAGCTATTCCAGTTACACCGGCACGAAGTATACCCTGTAAGTCTATTCCATTGTGCTCATAGAAACGCTCGTCCTCAATGGCAACAAAAGCATCCTGAAGATACACAGGAATTTCATCGATAGTAACATACTTACGATTGGCACCAGATGCTACAAGGGTTGATATTTCAGAACCATCGCTTGCAAGGACTGTTGTGGAATATCCAGTCGGAGTAACATCAATTGCTGAGATGTCTGGTGCGGAATCGATAATTCCTTTCATAATACCGACACCTGAACTAATGCCAACCACGCCGGTTATAATTACAAATACCAGAATGAATTTCCA
This sequence comes from uncultured Lachnobacterium sp., assembly GCA_945971355.1. Taxonomy (GTDB): domain Bacteria; phylum Bacillota; class Clostridia; order Lachnospirales; family Lachnospiraceae; genus Roseburia. The sequence goes on along the minus strand of CAMFPD010000017.1, from coordinate 16,395 downwards.
AAAGAAAACACCAAATTTATGTCTTACTTTGGTACTCTTTTTGTCAACCTTCTGAACTCGGCGTTTAGTAGCATTTTTGCCGTAATTCATATATAGCCTCCTTATAAAGATTTAAAACCTTATTTGTATATAAGTGCAAAGAATACACTCTAACGTATTATAACAAAAGATGGAATTAATATCAAATATGTGATACGATAATGCTGTTGTAATAGATGACTAAACAATAGATGGTTGAATAGAGACAACAATATTGAGATATACACTATATATAGTAGGAGAGATACGTGTCAGAAACAATGGTAAATGGATATAAGGTCGTATATGAGGGCGGTCAGGATGAAATTGTCGAAAAAAAGTCACGTTTTATCGCCACAGTTCGTCCGGTAGAAACAGAGGAGGAAGCGGTTGCTTTCATTAATGAGATGAAAAAGAAATACTGGGACGCGAAGCATAACTGTTCAGCCTTTGTAATAGGAGAAAGACAGGAGTTTAATCGCTGCTCTGATGATGGAGAACCAGCTCAGACAGCAGGACGTCCAATGTTGGATGTGTTGCTGAGAGAAGGGATTACAAATGTTGCAGTGGTAGTTACAAGGTATTTCGGTGGAGTATTGCTTGGAACAGGCGGCCTTGTTCGGGCATATCAGGAGGCAACAAAAGCGGGATTAAATGCCAGCAGGATTATTGTAAAACATAAAGGAAAACGTCTTTCGGTGCAGACGGACTATACTGGGTTGGGTAAGCTTCAGTACTTGTTTGCAAGTGAGAATATTACTTTAGAAGAGACAGAATATACAGAGAATGTCACAATACATGCTGTTATTCCAGAGGATAGTATAGAGAGTATAATAAAGAAAATAACAGAGGCCACCAATGGTACATCGAAAACAGAATGGGGCGATGATATTGTATTTGCAGAGTGTGATCAACAAGTTATTATTTTTTAGAGAAACAAGTTGCTATTTTTTGGAAAAATTGCTTGACACTTCAGACATTGAAATGTATAATACCATTTGTTGAGACAACATTGGCCCATCGCCAAATGGTAAGGCAACGGACTCTGACTCCGTCATTTCAAGGTTCGAATCCTTGTGGGCCAGCTTTTAAAGGAACTTCGAATGAAGTTCCTTTTTTTATCGCATAACAGCAGTATAATGATTGTGGATACCTGCGAGTCAGCTTGCGTTGTTGTTATGCGAAATAGGATGGACTGATAAAAAGAGCAAATCGTAGTTGTGCATAGGAGGTATTATGTACCAATTTGACAGCAGAATAAGATACAGTGAAGTGGATAATGAATGCAATCTCACACTGTCAGCACTTATGAATTATTTTCAGGATTGTAGTGTGGCCCATTCGGAGGCTTTGAATCTTGGAGTGGAATATCTGGCAAAAAATAATCTGGCATGGGTTTTGTCATCATGGCAGATATGCTGTGAGGAGATGCCTCATCTCTATGAGGAGGTAACGGTGTCTACCTGGGCATACGATATGAAGGCTTTTTATGGATATAGAAACTTTACCATGGACAGGAAAGATGGAAAAAGACTTGCATATGCTAATTCGGTGTGGGTTTTAGTTGATACCATTACAGGCAGACCGGTGAAGGTGCCCGATGAAATTATTCAGCAGTATGGAAGATTTCCGCAATTAGAAATGGAGTGTAGTGCAAGAAAAATAAAGGTACCATCTGATATGCTGTTGGGAACAGAACTGATAGTTCCTAAATTTTTTATTGATAGTAATCAGCATATGAACAATGAAAAGTACGTAGCTATAGCTCAGGAACTTCTACCAGAAGATTTTAAAATAAAGGAAATTAGGGTAGAATATAAAAAGGAAGCAAAGCTTGGAGATGTGATTAGAACTTCAATGAAGGAAACAGATGAAGGAGTTGTGGTTCTTCTTGCGGATTTGAATAATAAACCATATGCAGTGGTTCAGTTTATGAATTAGGACGGAAAAACGAAAGGAAAAGGATATGAGATTAGGAGAATATCAGGAACTTGAGTACATTAAGAAGGTAGATTTTGGAATTTATCTTGCAGAATCCCAGAGGGCAGAGGAGAGAGTGCTCCTTCCAGCAAAGCAGGTTCCACAAGGAATTAAGCTTGGAGATATAATAAAGGTATTTTTGTACAAGGATTCAAGAGACAGGCTTATTGCCACAACAAACGACCCAAAACTTTCTATGGGACAGATTAGACCCTTGGAGGTTAAGGAGTGCGGAAAAATCGGAGCATTTCTTGACTGGGGCTTAGAAAAAGACCTATTTCTTCCATATAAAGAGATGACGATGAAGGTTCAGGCAGGGGATGAGGTTCTTGTTACATTATATATTGATAAGAGCAGCAGACTGTGTGCCAGCATGAGAGGCCTATATGATCTGCTCTCAAAAGAATCTCCATATAAGAAGGACGATATAGTATCTGGAAGAGTTTATGAATTCTCTGATAACTTTGGTTGCTTTGTGGCTGTGGATGATAAATATTCAGCCAGAATACCTCGTCATGAGGATACAGGATTTTTGAGAGTTGGAGATGTAATAGAAGCAAAGGTTACAGATGTTAAACCTGATGGTAAGCTTGATTTAACTCTTAGGGAGAAAGCGTATATTCAGATGGATTCTGATTCGGAAAAAATAATGGAGCTATTAGACTCGTATGCGGGAGTGCTGCCATTTTCAGAAAAAGCAAGTCCGGAAGTTATTAAGCGTGAGACCGGGCTTAGTAAAAATGCGTTTAAGAGAGCAGTAGGACATTTATATAAGGAAAGAAAAATTGATTTAAGTGGTGGAAAAATCCGTAAAGTGTAACTGAGTGATTGGCTATATAGATTACAGCATTTATTGATAAACAATGATATATCTTTAATTATAAATATGCTAAAATACAACTTGAAAATATTTCTTTATGCAAATTTGAGTTAGTGCGAAACAGCACATATTCAAAGGCAAAAAAGGGATAAGGAAAATGAAATGGAGGAATTGGATATGAAAAACGTAATCAGTACAGACAAAGCGCCGGCGGCAATCGGACCATACTCGCAGGCAATTGAGGTTAATGGAATGGTTTATACATCAGGAGTTATTCCAGTAGTTCCTGCAACCGGAGAGATTCCAGCAGGTTCAGTAGAGCAGGCAAAGCAGGCACTTACAAATCTCTCTAATTTACTTGAAGCTGCGGGAAGCAGCATGGATAAAGTGGTTAAAACTACAGTATTCATCAAAGAAATGAATGATTTTGCAGCAATCAATGAGGTGTATGCTACATTCTTTACTGATGCATTCCCAGCAAGAAGCTGTGTAGAAGTTGCCAGACTTCCAAAGGATGTCATGCTTGAGATTGAAGCAATTGCATTAAAGTAATTAGAAAAGCTGTCCTCCTTTTGAGGACAGCCATCCAATGGCGAGCCATTAGTTGTTACAAATTTATTAGATTGACATATCAAAATTACCACCGATACCAGGATTGACAGAGAGCTCCATCATTTTTATAAGTCCCTGTCCCATAATTTCGGACTGGTCCATAGCTTCAGCGAGGACCGATGTACTCACTTCGGTAAGTGTTTCTACTTGTTTAATGTTCATTGCAGCTAATGCAATTGAATCAACTGATCCTATTTCCATATAATCACCCTCATCCATATATTAAGTAAATAAATAATTTGCTTCAGTACTTTAGTATAATCAATGTATCATCATTTGGCTGGAAAATCAAGGAAAATGGATGTCATTTTTGTTAAGGGGTTGACACATATGTTACCCTGTGATATTATGACAAAGTAATATTTGTAACAAATTCGTAATAATTTTTGCAGGTATAGTTATTGGAGGTAGAAATGAAGGTTAATTATGTGAAACTTACAGCGTGTGCGCTTACTGGTGCCATGGCACTTGGAACTGTTTCAGTTGAAGCAATGGCTGCCACACCTGCAGCAGGAGTAACAAGTTATACAGCAAATGTTGTGACATCATCAACAATTCCAGCAGCTGGAGTTACATCAGTTTTATCTGAGATTATGTTGAATGGAGATGCGGTAGTTGCAACAAGTGCAGAAGTAGTAGATACAGGAGCGGAGGTAGTTGCATCAGAGTATGCAGATGTTGCTATAGCTCAGGTTGAAGGATATGTAAATGTCCGTTCAGAGGCTAGTGAAGAAGGAGAAATCCTTGGAAAGCTTTATGATAATTCAGCGGCAACAGTTCTCGGAGAGGAGAATGGATGGTATAAGATATCATCAGGATCAGTTGAAGGATATGTAAAGAGCGATTATGTAGTGGTTGGAGATGAGGAACTTGCCAAGAGTGTTAGCCGTCGAGTGGCTACAGTTACAACAACTACACTTAATGTTAGAGAAACTGCAAGTGAGGAAGCTAGTATTATTCAGCAGGTTCCAATTGAGGATGACCTTACAGTAGTAGATGAGTCAACTGAGGGCTGGGTAGCAGTTACATGTGAGGCTGGAACCGGTTATGTGTCGACTGATTATGTAACACTTTCAACAGAATATGTACATGCAGAGTCAAAGGCTGAAGAGGAAGCGAGACTTGCGGCAGAGGAAGCTGAACGTCAGGCGGCAGCCGCAGCAGCTGCAAGAGCTACAGCTAAATCATCAAGCAGCTCTTCAAGTAGTTCAAGCTCATCAGCATCATATAGTGCACCAAGTGGAAGTGGTGGATCAGCAGTTGTTGCATATGCAGCACAGTTTGTTGGAAACCCATATGTATATGGTGGATCAAGCTTGACAAATGGTACTGACTGTTCTGGATTTGTAATGTCAGTATATGGAGCATTTGGAGTAGGACTTCCACATAGCTCATCAGCTATGAGAAGTGTAGGATATGAAGTAAGTGTAAATGATATGCAGCCAGGTGACATTGTATGTTACAGTGGACATGTAGCTATCTATTGCGGAAACAATACAATTGTTCATGCAAGCACTCCTTCAACAGGAATTAAGTATACTTCACCAGCAAACTACAAAACAATACTTAGTGTTCGTAGAATTTTCTAAAGTAATCTGAAAGGATCGTCACATGTGTGACGGTCCTTTTTTTATCATATAAAGGGAGTACGATGAGTATCATGAATATCATCAAAGAGTCGGAATTCTTAAAGAAAAATGGTGTTTATGATACTTATAATAGTACTTTTCCTGATTTGTTAAAGTAATTAGCTGAGAAGTGATAACAAAAAAGTGAAAAAGTCTAAAATTATAGAAAAGGACAGGAAGAAAAGATATCTCGTAATGTGAGAATATAGCATGTACAAAATGCACAAAAAAGTCATACTCAAATAAGTGAATTACAATAGTAGAATGTAATGTTTAGAAAAGTTATCCACAAAAACAGTGGTGGAAAAGCCCTAAAAATGAGTTATACACTAAGTTATTCACTTTATCCACAGTGTAAAACATGATTTAATCGAACTTATGTTTTATTAACATGTCATAAAAATGTTAAGAATTAAACAATTTTGTAAATAAATATTGACTTTTGAGATGTGAAAAAATGCAAAAATTATTATTAAATTATCGAACAATTGTAAAGGATATGGCGAAATTATCGTCATATTATCATAATTCTTGCCAAAGCAAAAATCCTTTGGTATACTCAAAGATATGATTAAAAAAATAAATGTAGTGGGAATACAGTTAGATAATTACACAGTTCGCGAGATGATTATGAATGTGGAGAGAATGTTAAGCGACAACATTTTTGAATGCATTCAGGAAGTGGATATGGATACACTTTCTCTGGCATCGAATGACGAGCAGGTAAAGGAAATGCTGGATTCGTTAACTTACACCATAATTTCCGATGTGGGAATACTGAGAGCGGCAGGTGTGGAAACGATGCAGCGAAAGCATGAGATAGAGGAGCATGATTTCTTTTTTGAACTGCTTAAAAGAATAGAACGTAATCATAAGACTGTATTTTTGCTTGCAAATAAAAGCGAAAATATAACATGGATTGAAGAAATAATTTCTAATGAATTTCCGAAAGTCCAGGTTGTGGGAAAGATTGCAATCGACGAAGCTGTTTGCGGAGAAGCAGTTGTTAATGATATTAATGCAGAGACACCCGATGTGATTATTTCTACTATGCCATCACCTATACAGGAACATTTCTTGTGTGAGAACAAGGATAAGCTAAGCACTAATCTATGGTATGGTATGGGAGACGGAAGGTTTGATAAAAAAAATAGAGGCTTATTGGGAAAAATTTTGAATTGCATAAAAATCAGCCGTCTTGCAAAGAATATAAATGAATATGAGGAACAGGAAGAGAAATAGAAATGGCAGAGGTAACAAAAAAGCATTCAACATTTATCTCCTACTTGATGATATTTATCGGAACCGGAATAATGGGAATTTCGATTCAGAACTTTTATGATCCTATTGGACTTGTAACAGGAGGTTTCACAGGACTTGCAATCGTTATAAAGGCTGCGACAGCTGGGATTATAAAGGGTGGAATACCACTGTGGTTTACTAATATTGTTTTAAATATTCCGGTGTTTGTTTTGGCATATATACTTAAAGGCAGAAAATTTGTAGGCAGAACGATTTTTGGAGCTATAATGCTTTCTGTATGGTTATATATTATTCCGGCAACTGATTTGGCCCAGGGAGATTACCTGCTTGCTGCTATATTTGGAGCGGTGTTCTCTGGTGGTGGAATAGGAATTGTGCTGAGAGGAAATGCGACAACAGGTGGTACCGATATGGTTGCATCCTTATTACAGCTTAAGATAAAACATTTGAATATAGCCCAGATTATGCAGTTTTTGGATGGTGCAATTGTAATTATAGGTATGTTCCAGTTTGGTATACGTCCAACTATGTATGCCATAATTGCAGTTTTTGTAACAACTAAGGTCAGCGATATGATTTTGGAGGGCTTCAAGTGGTCCAAAGCGGCATATATAATAAGCGATAAGCATGATGAAATAGCCAATAAGCTTATGGAAGAGCTTGACCGTGGTGTGACAGGCTTTAATGCAAAGGGAATGTATACAAAAACTGATAAATGTGTACTCTATTGTGTTGTGTCAAAGCGTGAGATTCCAGTGCTTAAGGAAATAGTTGCGGACGTGGATAAAGAGGCATTTGTCATAGTCGAAGACGTGCGCGAAGTGCTGGGTGAGGGATTTCAGGAATATCCCAAAGCATAATTTTACTGTAATGAACTGTGCGATATAGTTAAAAATCACTAATTTGTATAAAAATAATTAGAGGAAATGCGTAAGAATTAAACATTTCCTCTTTATTTTTTTGTGCGAATGTATTAAAATAAGTTAAAGTATTTATGCAAAACGCAAATATTCGGGGGATAAGGAGAACATACTATGATTTCCAACCAGATACTTCAAAACACAATTGATGGATTAAAAAATATAACAAGAACAGATCTTTGCGTGCTTGACGTGGAAGGTAAGATTCTTGCGGCAACATTTCCGGATGCAGATAATTTCAGTGAGTCTGCCCAGACATTTGTGAATTCGCCAGCTGATAGTCAGGTGTTAAACGGATGCCAGTTTTTTAAGGTGTTTGACGAGCATCAGCTAGAGTACATCCTGCTTGCATACGGTGACAGCGAGGATGTATACATGATTGGCAAGATTGCAAGCTTCCAGATTCAGAATCTCTTGGTGGCATACAAGGAGAGATTCGATAAGGATAACTTTATTAAGAATCTGTTGCTTGACAATTTACTTTTGGTGGATATATATAATCGTGCCAAGAAACTTCATATTGGTATTGAGGTTCGTCGTGTTGTTTTTCTTATTGAGACAAACCGAGATAAAGATGGCAATGAGCTGGAAAAAATTCGAGGACTTTTTGGGGGAAAATCAAAGGATTTTGTCACAGCTGTTGATGAGAAGAATATTATTGTTGTCAAGGAACTTGCTGATAATGAGCAGTACGAGGATCTCAGGAAAACAGCAGAAGTTATATTGAATCTCTTCCGCGGCGATGGAAATTCTGTCCATATTTCTTATGGTACAGTGATTAATGAATTGAAGGAAGTATCACGTTCATACAAGGAAGCTCGTATGGCACTTGATGTTGGTAAGATATTCTTTGAGGAGCAGAATATAATTGCGTATTCACAGCTTGGAATTGGACGTTTGATATATCAGCTTCCAATACCTCTTTGCAAGATGTTTATTAAGGAAATATTCGATGGTAAATCACCGGATGAGTTCGATGAGGAGATACTGACAACTATTAACAAATTCTTTGAGAACAGCCTTAATGTGTCTGAGACATCGAGACAGTTATACATACATCGAAATACTCTTGTGTATCGTTTGGACAAGCTTCAGAAGAGCACCGGACTAGACCTAAGAGTGTTCGAGGATGCCATCACTTTCAAGATTGCCCTTATGGTAGTAAAATATATGAAATATATGGAGTCGATGGATTATTAAGGAGTAAATAATGATAAAACTAGAACATGTCAGCAAGTCTTATTCTGCAGGCATCCCTGCGCTGAATGATGTTAACCTAGAGATAAAAGACGGTGAATTTGTATTTATTGTTGGAGATAGTGGGTCAGGAAAGTCCACACTTATAAAGCTTTTGTTAAAGGAGCTTGAACCTACAGAAGGTATTATCACTGTTGATGGAAAAGTACTCAAGAAAATCAAGAGAAAACATATTCCGAAGTACAGGCGAAAAATTGGTGTTGTATTTCAGGATTTTCGTTTGTTAAAAGATAGAAATGTTTATGATAATATAGCCTTTGCACAGAAGGTGATAGGAGAACCTACCAATCATATTAAGAAAAGAGTTCCCAAAATGCTTTCGCTGGTAGGTTTGGCTGCGAAATATAAGTCGTTCCCGAAGGAATTGTCGGGAGGAGAACAACAGAGAGTTGCTATTGCAAGAGCCTTGATTAATGAACCAAACATTCTGTTGGCAGATGAGCCTACAGGTAATTTGGATAACAATAATGCATGGGAGATAATGAAGCTTCTTGAAGAAATCAATGAGAAGGGAACAACGGTTATTGTTGTAACCCATAATCTTGAAATTGTAAAAGTAATGAAGAAGCGTGTCATCACAGTGAAGAAAGGCGTTATCGTAAGTGATAGCGAAATAGGTGATGACGATGAGGATTAGTTCGATTTTTTATTCTATAAAGCAGGGCTTTAAAAATATTTTTAGAAATAAGATGTTTTCATTAGTATCCATTGCTACAATGGCAGCATGTATTTTTATGTTTGGACTATTCTATATTTTGTTTACTAATTTTTCAAACATGGTACGTGAGGCAGAGCAGGGTGTGGCTGTAACAGTATTTTTTGATGAGGGTGTTACAGATGAGGAAATTCAGAATATTCAAGGGCAGATTGCCTTAAGAGGTGAAGTGAGCAGGATAAATTATGTGTCTGCTGAGGATGCATGGACTTCTTACAAGCAGGAATATTTTGAGGGGTACGAAGAGGCTGCATCATCCTTTGGAAATGATAACCCACTTGAAAATTCCGCAAATCTTGAGGTGTATTTGAATGATGTTTCAATGCAGCACAGCTTGGTTAATTATATTAATGGAATTGAAGGGGTTAGAAAAGTTAATCAGTCGCAGGATGTGGCCAATACACTTTCTGATCTTAACAAGCTCATAAGCTATATTACAGGTGGAATTATTTTGATTCTTCTTGGAGTTGCAATTTTCCTTATCAGTAATACAGTTACAGTTGGTATTTCAGTTAGAAAAGAAGAAATCGGAATTATGAAGCTTATAGGAGCTACAGATTATTTTGTCAGAGCGCCTTTTATAGTAGAGGGTGTTATTATTGGGCTTGTAGGTGCAGCACTACCATTGATTTTATTGTATTTCTTATACGAAGAGATATGTGTATACATTGCTGATAAGTTTAATTTTATCGGTTCAATGCTTACATTTGTTGATACAAGAACAATGTTTAACACATTGGTTCCGGTAGCTCTGTTGCTGGGTGTTGGAATTGGCTTTCTGGGAAGCCGATTGACAATCAGAAAACATTTGAGAGTTTAACATATATTTTTCACAAAAGATTATTATAATAATATCAATTGCCACACTGACTTGGTGAGTGTGGCAATTTCTATATGATACAGGAACGGAGATTTGAAATGGATAATTATGATTTGAATAATTACAATGAGAGCAAGGAAGAAACGGATTGTACTAATGTAAATAGTCAGGAAAATAAAAAAAGTAAGAAGAATTTCAAATTTGTTGGCGGATTTGTACTGGGGGCAATAGTTTCAGTTTCGCTGATGGCGGGTTCTGTCCTTGCGTATTGCAAACTATCAGGGCAGTATTTGGTAATTGGAGTTGGGGGTTCCGGTCAAAATTCTCAGACAGCATCAGCTAATGCATCGGAAAAAACAGAGCTTTTGGATGAGAGTACTGTTGATAAGTTAGAAGAACTGACAAAGTATGTTGACTTATATTATTATGATGAATATGATGTTGAAAAAATGCAGGATGGCATGTGTGCGGGATTAATTGAATCCCTCGGAGACAAATACACAGTTTACTATACTGCAAAGGAGTACGAGGATTTACAGATTTCAACTACAGGTACATATTATGGAATAGGCGCAGGACTGGCACAGGATAAGGAGAGCATGATTGTCACTATATCCAAAGTATATTCAGGAACACCAGCTGAAGAGGCAGGACTTCTGCAGGGGGATGTGATTGTATCGGCAGACGGGAATGATGCTACAAGCATGGAGGTGTCTGATTTAGTTCAGATAATCCGTGGAGAAGAGGGGACAACAGTAAGTCTTGAGATTTACAGGGAAGCCACAAATAAAACATTTACAGTGGATGTGGAGAGAAGAAATGTGGAACTGCCAAGTGTCGAGGGAGAGATGCTGGATGGAGGCATTGGTTATATTCAGATTGGAGAGTTTCAGACAAAAACGGCAGAACAGTTTGACGAGATTTTGTCAGGATTAGAACAACAGGATATGAAGGGGCTTATTGTGGATGTGAGATCAAATCCGGGAGGACTTCTTAACTCTGTTGTAGAAATTCTGGATAGACTTCTTCCGGAAGGAACAGTTGTTTATACAGAGGATAAGTATGGAAACAGACAAGATTTTACATCTGATGCAGAATGTGTGGATTATCCGATTGTGGTGTTATGCGATGAGAATAGTGCTAGTGCAGCTGAGATTTTTTCGGGAGCAATGCAGGATTACAATTATGCAACACTAATTGGGACAACAACATATGGAAAAGGAATAGTACAGACTATTTATCCTTTGTCAGATGGAGATGCGCTCAAGGTTACTACTGCCAAGTACTTTACTCCAAATGGAAACTATATTCACGGTAAAGGAATTACTCCAGATATTGAGTTAGAATATGAATATGGTAATCCGGAGGGAATGGTATACGAAAAACAGTATGATAATCAGTTGCAAAAGGCTATTGAGGTAATGAATGAGAAGCTTGTTCAGTAAAAAAAGAAAAATATGTTTAGTTCTAGCGCTTTTGTGGATGGGAATTATATTTTTATTTTCAGCGCAAAAAAGTGATGAATCAACACAGATGAGTAATGGCGCCGGAAGATGTGTGGTTAAGGCTGTAAATGAAATAATGGACAAAGGGTGGCCAGAGGAAAAAGTAGAAGAGTATGCTTTGGTTATAGATCATCCTATAAGAAAGCTTGCTCATGCTACAGAATATGGTATTTTAGCATTACTGTGGTATGGTGTGATGTCATCCTATTGGAAAGCAATTGTTATAGCTTTTTTGTATGCATGTACAGATGAGTTTCATCAGCTGTTTGTGCCTGGAAGGGCAGGTATGATTAAGGATGTTCTTATAGATACAAGCGGTGCCATAGCTTTTATGCTTGTTGTGTGGATTGTTGGTTTTGGGTTGTCAAGTTGGAGAGCAAAGAGAGATACACATTAGAGATATAATATTGTATTGATATGGCAAATAGGATAATATGTGCTAAAATGTAATAACTTAATATTAGAAAATTATAGATATGGAAAGAGGTGATTCTGTGGTTGAATTAGATAATTTCAAGAGTGTGCTTGTTACTTACAAAGCACCACTGCAGGAAGTGAGGGATTCACTTTGACCTGGCTGGCAAAGAACAGAAAATCCAGGAATTAGAAAGAGAAATGGAAGCTCCTGATTTTTGGGATGATCCAGAAGTTTCTCAGAACAAAATGAAACAATTAAAAAGCATGAAGGATGATGTGGCAACTTACTCACAGTTAGAGCAACAGTATGATGATATTGCGACAATGATTGAGATGGGTTACGAGGAGAATGATGCGAGTCTGGTGCCTGAAATTCAGGAAATGCTTGATGAATTCGAAGGAACCTTCGAAGCGATAAGAATGAAAACTCTTTTGTCGGGAGAGTATGATGGCAACAATGCAATTTTGCGATTAAATGCGGGAGCTGGTGGAACTGAGTCCTGTGATTGGGCGTCCATGCTTTTCAGAATGTATTCGAGATGGGCTGACAAGAAGGGGTATACCCTTGAAGTTTTAGATTCTCTTGATGGAGATGAGGCAGGGATTAAATCCATAACTTTTCAGGTTAATGGTGAAAATGCGTATGGATATCTGAAATCTGAGAGAGGTGTGCACAGATTAGTTAGAATTTCGCCTTTTAATGCGGCTGGAAAACGCCAGACTTCGTTTGTTTCATGTGATGTAATGCCGGAAATAAATGATGAGATTGATATTGAGATAAAAGATGAAGATATAAGAATAGATACTTATCGCTCAAGTGGAGCGGGAGGACAGCATATCAACAAAACTTCATCTGCTATTAGAATTACACATTTTCCAACTGGAATTGTCGTGACTTGTCAGAATGAGAGGTCTCAGCATATGAACAAGGATAAGGCTATGCAGATGTTAAAAGCAAAGCTTTATATGCTGGCTGAGGAGGAAAATGCAGCAAAGGCGGCTGGAATTCGAGGTGAAGTTACAGACAATGGCTGGGGAAGCCAGATCAGATCTTATGTAATGCAGCCATATACCATGGTTAAGGATCACAGAACCAATGTTGAGGTTGGAAATGTGGATTCTGTTATGGATGGAAACATTGATCCGTTTATAAATGGCTATCTGAAATGGATATCTCTTGGAGAGAATGAAGCGCAATAAATTAGAATAGGAGGAGCTGAAATGGGAATTTTAAGAGCTACAGGTCAGGCTATTGGTGGAGGTTTTGCGGATGCATGGTTAGAAACCATTGAGCCGGATAATATGGGAGAACATACCGTATTTACAAAAGGTGTTCTGTATAATAGAGGGCAGAACAAGAAAGGCACTCAGGACACAGTTTCAAATGGTTCAATTATTCATGTGTATGATAATCAGTTCATGATGCTTGTTGATGGCGGTAAGGTGGTAGACTACACAGCTGAGCCGGGCTACTATAAGGTGGACAATTCATCTATGCCATCCCTTTTTAATGGACAATTTGGAGAGTCGGTAAAAGAAACCTTTAATCGAGTTAGATTTGGCGGTGGCACACCACAGAAACAGCAGGTATTCTACGTGAATTTGCAGGAAATAAAAGGTATAAAATTTGGAACAAGGATGCCTATCAATTATTTTGATATGTTTTACAATGCAGAACTTTTCCTCAGAGCTCATGGAACATATTCTATAAAAATCGTCAATCCATTACAGTTTTATGCTGAAGTGATTCCTAGAAACAAGGAGCGTGTGGATATTGATGAGATTAATGAACAGTATATATCTGAATTTATGGAGGCTCTTCAGGCTGCAATTAATCAGATGTCAGCTGAGGGAACAAGAATCTCATTTGTTACAAGCAAGGCAATGGAGCTTGGCAAATATATGGCGAAAATCCTTGATGAAGACTGGAACAGGATGCGAGGCATGGAGATTCAGTCTGTAGGTATTGCAAGTATCTCTTATGATGAGAAGTCGCAAGAGCTTATCAATACTAGAAATGAAGGTGCGATGCTTTCTGATCCGTCAATTGCTCAGGGATATATGGTTAAAAATCTGTCAGAGGGTGTTAAGAATGCAGGCAGCAATGAGGCTGGTGCTATGCAGGGCTTTCTCGGAGTTGGCATGGGAGTAAATGCTATGGGCAATATGATGAATGGATTCAGCCAGATGAATCAGGGGATGTATCAGAATCAGCAGCAGGCAATGAATCAGCAGCAGGCAATGAATCAGCAACAGGGAATGTATCAGGCACAGCAAAATGTGAATCAGGGTGCATACCAGAATCAGCCTATGCAGGGAATGAACCAGATGCAGGCAGGAAACACATGGACATGTGCTTGCGGAAATATTAATAATGGTAAATTCTGTAGCGAATGTGGAAAACCGGCACCTGCATCAGAGTGGACATGTGAGTGTGGGGGTGTCAATTCAGGTAAGTTCTGTGGTCAATGTGGAAAACCAAGACCATAAGAATGAACCTTGGTACTATAGTCAGGGTTGAATTGAATATTTTATTATGATAAAATCTTTGAGATAAAGACAGATGTCAGTGTGTGGCAAACACAAATAAAGAGAACATCTTGGAGGTAACACATGGCAGAGGGTTCAAATTACTTTGTGCTTAGAGAAAAAGCAGTTCCTGAGGTGTTGCTAAAAGTGGTGGAGGCAAAGAGGCTGTTGGATTCAGGCAAGGTCGAATCTGTTCAGGAAGCAACTGAGCAGGTGGGAATAAGCCGAAGCTCTTTTTATAAGTACAAGGATGATATTTTTCCATTTCACGAAAATGAAAAGGGAAAAACTGTTACAATGGTGATTCAGGTAGATGATGAGCCGGGTCTTCTTTCCGTGGTATCAAAGTCTATTGCTGATTGTCATGCAAATATTTTGACAATACATCAGTCGATTCCTGTAAATGGAATTGCAACCCTGACATTGTCAGTAGATGTTTTCCCAGAGACGGGAGATGTGGAGAGAATGGTTGATTCCATCGAGTCTGTACAAGGAATACACTATGTAAAAATTATAGCTAGGGAGTAACGAAGAATGAAAATTGCAGTAATGGGTTATGGCACAATTGGATCTGGTGTCGTAGAAGTATTAAGAATTAATCAGGAGAAAATCACAAAGCGCGCAGGGGAGCCAGTTGAGGTTAAATACATTTTAGACCTTCGCGATTTCCCTGGCGATCCTATGGAGGATAAGATTGTACATGATTATCAGACAATCGTTAATGATCCTGAGGTTGGAGTTGTTGTTGAGACAATGGGAGGCGTTGAGCCTGCATACACATTTGTAAAGGCTATGCTTGAAGCTGGCAAGCAGGTTGCAACATCTAATAAAAATCTTGTGGCAGCAAAGGGAGCAGAGCTTATCAGAGTAGCAAGAGAGCACGGAGTAAATTTCCAGTTTGAAGCAAGTGTTGGTGGTGGAATTCCAATTATTCGTCCATTAAACAAGTGCCTTACAGCAGATGAGGTTGAGGAGATAACTGGAATTCTTAATGGAACAACAAACTATATGCTTACAAAAATGGCAGATGAGGGTGCTGAATTCGACGAGGTTCTTAAAGATGCACAGGCAAAGGGATATGCAGAAAAGGATCCAACAGCAGATATCGAGGGGCATGATCCATGTAGAAAGATAGCAATTCTTACATCACTCGTTGCTGGAAAGCAGGTGGACTTTGAAGATATTCATTGTGAGGGAATCACAAAGATTACAGCTACAGATATTAAGTATGCGAAAGCAATGGGACGTTCTATTAAGCTTCTTGCATCAAGCAGACAGGTAGGAGACAGTTATTCATGTATGGTTGCTCCGTATATGTTAGATCAGAGCCATCCTTTGTGTGGTGTAAACGGAGTGTTTAATGGAATTTTCGTTCATGGTAATGTGCTTGGAGATGCTATGTTCTATGGTAGTGGAGCAGGAAAACTTCCAACAGCTTCTGCTGTAGTAGCGGATGTGGTTGATATGGTTAAGCATCAGCATACCAATATTTATATTGACTGGAGTTCTGAAAAACTTGAGGTTGTTGACTATAAAGACAGTGTAAATTCTTTCTTCGTGAGAACAACTTCTGATAAAGCCACAGTTGAAGCTTCATTTGGAAAAGTAAGTTATGTTGAAGGTGTTGAAGCTGGAGAGATGGGATTCACAACTGGAGATATGACAGAGGCTGAATTTGAGGAAAAATCAGCTAAGATTGAGCTTGTAAACAGGGTTCGTCTTGGCTAAAAATATGCACAACTAAGAACCTGTGAATTTGTCTATTTTGTAGAAAAAATATTCATGGGTTCTTTTTGTTTGCTGCATTTGATATAATACATTTAGAAAAAAATAAGGTGAAGTCGGAGAGTGGAGAGTGATTTTGCAAGCCGAGGCGTAAGCTTCGGTTAGTGTCATGTCTTCATTTTTTTT